>JAPPNE010000153.1 GCA_028818775.1 Deltaproteobacteria bacterium
ATGATCTCCAGGTCGGGATCGACCTCCTTGTCCGTCTCGATCAGGTCGCCTTCGGACTTGAGCCACTCCAGCGCATTGCGCAGATCGTGGATCTGCTCGGCCGCGGCCCCGAGTTTCTTTGCTGGTTTCGCCATTTCCCACTCCTCTTGTGTGATGTACGGTTGAACGGATCCGCTCTCGTCCGCGGCTCGCCCTTGTGGTGGCGCCACCGGTGGGTCATGTGGACTCGCCGGCGACGGTAAATTCTTCCTCAACTCTGCAAAGGATAAAGGAATTCGTCCGACCGTCGGACGGGGCGTTGCGCTCGCGAGCGGAGTCCCATCAAGTTAGCCAAAGGGACAGACCGTGTCAACCTTTGGTTCCCGCTTTTCCGGCCTTCACCCGAGCTCCGGCCGAAACCGCCTTTTCCAGATCAGGCTGCCGAGGATGCAAACGTAGACCAGCGCGGCGCACAGGAGCGCCAGGAGCCACGCGAAGCGGTACGAGCCCGTGACGTCGTAGGCGAAGCCGCCGAACCATGTCCCGGTGGCGAAACCGAGGCCGAAGGTGATTTCCAGCATGCCTACGATGGTGGCGATGTTCCGGCCCCAGAAGATATCGGCGATGGTGGCGGAGTAGATGGGATGGCTGGCGCTGTGTCCCAGGCCGTAGAGGAATACGAAGGCCGCGAACCACCACCGGGGCGCCGCCGGCCCCAGCAGCATGAACAGGCCGATGCCGCTCAGCATCATGATGGTGGAGATGCCGAAGGCGCGTTCGCGGCCGAGCCGGTCCGAGACGAACCCCCAGATGGCCGTACCGGGTACCCGCGCCATGCCCACCAGGCTCAGGACCGAGGCCGCGCCGAGCTTGCCCATGCCGGTGTGCACCAGGTGGGCGACGGCGTGAGTGTACATTAGCGAAGTGCCGGTGCCGACGCCCAGGTGCCCCAGGAAAATGGCCCAGAAGGGAAAAGAGGACAGGACGTCCCGGAACGTCCACTCGCGGTGGGGGAAGGCCCGCTTGGGGACGGTCTGGGCGGCGGGGCCGTGCGCCTCCGGTTCTTCCACTCGGTCGCCGTCCGGGAGCTGCCCGATATCCTCGGGCCGGCGCCGCTGAAACAGCGCGTTGAGCGGCACCAGCGAGCCCAGCACGGCCGCTCCGAACAGCAGCATGGCGGTGCGCCAGCCGTAGCCGGAGATGAGGAGCTGGACCAAGGGTACGACGACGATGCCGAGTCCCAGCCCCATGGCGGCGAAGCCGATGGCGGTGGCCCGGCGCCTGCGGAACCAGTGGGAGATCACCGCGGTGGTGCCGACGAAATCGATGCAGCCGAGGCCGAAACCCGCCAGCAGGCCGTAACCGAGATAGAACTGCCACAGGGAGGAGCTGCCGCTCGACAGCACCAGCCCGAGGCCCACGAGCCCGCACCCCAGCGGCATGAGGATGCGCGGCCCGAGACGGTCGTAGAGCCATCCCGCCACCGGCGCCATGGCGCTGTAGGTGATACCGTTCACGGAGGCGATGGTGGCGGTGGTGGCGCGCGGCCAGCGGAACGTCTCCAGCAGGGCGACGTTGAACACGCTGAACGCGGCCATGAACGTGCCCACGAGCATCACGTTCAGGAAGCACAGGGTGACGATGACGTAGCCGTAAAAGAACGGGCGCCGCATGGACATCACTCGATGGCGCGTGTCTCCGAGCGGCGCGCGTCAGCGCGTCTCGGGGTGAACCCGCCGCTGCCACGTCATGCTGGCCCGGATGCTTACGTAGGTCATGGCGAAGGACGCCATCCCCACGATCCAGGCGGTCTGGTAGGAACCGGCGACGTCGTAGGCGTATCCCCCGAACCAGGGCCCGAACGCCACCCCGATGCCGAAGGTGATCTCCAGCCACCCGAGGATCTTGCCCACGTCCTTGCCGCTGAAGATGTCCGTGATGGTGGAGCCGAAAGTGGGGTTGCCCCCGCTGTGGCCGACCCCGTAGAGGACGGCGAAGGCCACGAACCACCATGCCGGCGCCTCGGCGCTGAGGGCCATGAGCACGCCGAGGCCGGCCAGGGTGACGAGGGTGGCGACACCATAGGCTTGGTCCCGGCCCAGGCGGTCCGAGGCCAGCCCCCAGACGGCCGTGCCGGGAATGCGCGCCAACCCCACCATGCTGAACGCGGACGCCGCCGCCAGGTCGTCCAACCCCACGTGCACCAGGTGCGCCACCGCGTGTGTGTACATGAGGGACAGGCCGATGCCCAGGGCCAGGTGGCCCACCGCGATGGCCCAGAAAGGGAAGGATGCGAAGGCCTCCCGGAGGGTCCAGTCATGCCGCGGAGCGGGCCCCTCCCGGCGGGCCTCACCGGGCCTCGGGGCGTCATCCGCGGCGCCCGTCAGCTCGCCGTCCGGAAGCTGTCCGATGTCTTCCGGCCGGCCTCTCTGGAAAACGGCGTTCAACGGCACCAGCGTGACGAGAACGGTGGCGCCCAGCAGCACCATGGCCGCGCGCCACCCGAAGCGCTCGATGAGCACCTGCACTCCCGGCACGAGCAGGATGCCCGCGCCCAGCCCCATGGTGGCGAAGCCCATGGCCGTGGCCCGTCGCCGCCGGAACCACTGGGACAGCAGCGCGGTGTTGCTCACGAAACCGATGCAGCCGACGCCCAGTCCCACGAACACGCCGTAGAAGAGGCACAAATGCCACCAGGACGTACTGGCGCCGGAGAGCAAGAGCCCGACCCCGATGGCAGCGCACCCCAGGGGCATGAGAATGCGCGGCCCCAGGCGGTCGTAGGCCCAGCCCACGAGCGGGGAGGCGAAGCTGTAGACCAGGCCGTTGACCGAGGCGATGCTCGCGGTGGCGGCGCGCGACCACTGGAAGGTGTCCAGAAAAGCGATGTTGAAGACGCTGAACGACGCGAGGATGCCGCGCATCAGCACCATGTTGAAGAAGCAGATGGCGACGATGACGTAGCCGTAGAAGAAGGGGCGGCGCGCCATGAATGGGCTCACAGGCGCGGCAGGGCTTCCTCGGCGAAGTGCTGCATCTGCTCCAGCCGGTCGGGCCAGCGCGGCACCATGAACTGCAGCGCCAGGTGCTCCACGCCGGCATCGCGGTAGCGCGCGATGGCTTCCACGAGCTGCGCCGGGGTGCCGGCGAGGCGGTCCGGTTCCTGCGGCACGGCTGCGCGCGTGACCTCGACGGGGAGGCAGCAGTTGAGCCGCAGGCTCTCCGGCGCGCGGCCGGCGGCCTCGGCGTGGCGCCGGGCGTTGTCGAAGCGCGCGGCCAGTTCGTCCGGGCGGATGCGCACGAAGTAGGGGAACCACGCGTCGCCATGGCGGCCGGCGCGTCGCTGGGCGTGCTCGCCCTCGCCGCCGACCCATATGGGGATGCCTCCGGGACGGCACGGCTTGGGCAGGAAGGCGATGTCCTCGAACTCGTAGAACCGGCCGGAGAAGCTCGCGTGCTCGGCGTTCCAGAGTTCCTTGAGCACCTGGAGCTGCTCGTCTGTGCGGCGTCCGCGGTCCCGGAACGGAGCCTGGAGCGCGCGAAACTCCTCTTCCATCCAGCCGACGCCCACGCCCAGGATGAAGCGTCCGTTGGACAGGTGGTCCAGGGTCACGGCGATCTTGGACCACACCAGGGGTTGGCGGTAGGGCAGCACCAGCACGCTGATGCCCAGCTCCACGCGGCTGGTGCACGCGGCCAGGAAAGTCAGGCAGGTGAGGGAGTCGAGGAACGGCCGGTCCGGCGGCACGATGAACGTCCCGCCCCGGGCGTAGGGGTAGTGCGTGTCGATGCGCCAGGGAATGATGATGCGGTCCGCCGCCCAGATGGAGTCGAAACCCCACGCTTCCGCGCTCTGGGCTGCCTGACGCAGGGTCTCGGGAGTGGCGGCGCGGCCCGAGATGGGAAGAAAGACGCCGGTCTTCGTGGTGCGGCTCCGTTTCCAGGAAGTGGTCTGCGACGGCTGGTGAACTCGCAGGTTTCTTAGTAGCCGGACGGTGCGGGGCTGTCAAATTCGTTCGCGGTCGGTCCGTTTGACGCGGGCCGGGCAAAGGGGCTATGGCTACGTTGCGCGCGGGTTGCGGAGACACCGTTCCGAGCCCCGCGGGACCGGCGAGGGAGAGCATCGGGAGATCGACCGTGGAGTTCCGCCGCATCGGCATTCTCAACATCGGCGAAATGGGTTACCACTGGGCGCGTCTCCTGGCGGCGCGCGGCGCGGAGCCGTTGACCTGCGTCGCGGGACGGAGCGAGGCCACCCGGCAGCGCTGCGACGAGGCCCCGGTCCGGCAGGTGGATAACATGGAGCGGCTCGTCGAGGAGGCCGACCTGGTCGTCTCCATCGTGGTGCCGTCCGCCGCGTTGGAAGTGGCGCGGTCGGTGGCGCACGCGGCCGCCGCGGTGAAACGCCGAGGGCTGCCGTTCCTCGAAGCCAACGCCATTTCGCCCATGACCGCCGAGGCCGCCCGCGCCGCGCTGGAAGGCGCTGGCGGCGTGTACGTGGACGGCTGCATCATCGGCAGCGCGCGGCGGCTGGAAAAGGCCGCGGTCTACGTCTCCGGCCCGCAGGCGGAGCGCCTGGCGCCGCTGCGGGAACTGGGGCTGCCGATCCGCGTGCTGGGAGATGGCGCGACCCAGGCGTCGGCCTTCAAGGTCGTCTACGCCGGGTTCACCAAGGGGCTCGCGGGCCTCTTTACCGAGCTTTTGACCGGCGCGCACAAGATGGGCCTGCTCGAACAGATTCTCGAGCGCTACGAGGAGAGCTTCCCGGGCCTGCCCGGCAAGGCGAGCGGCTCCATCACGTCGCTGCGGCTCCACGCGGCGCGGCGCAGCGAGGAGATGGCGGAACTGGCGGACACCTTCAGGCATGCGGGTCTGGAGCCGGTGGTGACCCCGGCCATCGAGCGGCTCTTGAAGGCGGTCGCGGCGGCGGAGTCAGGGCACGGGCCGAAACACCGCGACGAGTTGGGGTCGTTGCCGGAGACCGTGGAGGGGTTCGTGGAACACGGGCTGTTGGCGGCGCACGGCCAAGACGGCGGCGAAGGGAAGGACAGGTAAACACCAACCAGGAAACACGGCGCAAGCCGCGCCGAGGGAGAACATCGACATGGCACAGGCCAGCAGGACGGAGAAGAAACAGGCCGAGTACGGGTCCGACGTGGTCGTCGATATGCTCAAGGCCTTCGACATCGAGTACACGGCTTTCAACCCCGGGGCGAGCTTCCGCGGCATCCACGACTCCATCGTCAACTATGGCGGCAACCACCACCCGGAGGTGATCTTCTGCTGTCACGAAGAGATTTCGGTGGCCATCTCCCACGGCTACGCCAAGGCCACGGGCAAGCCCATGGTGGCGATCCTGCATGACGTGGTGGGACTCCAGCACGGCAGCATGGGGATCTTCAACGCCTGGTGCGACCGGGTGCCCGTGATCTGCCTGGGCGGCACCGGCCCGGTGGACACCACCATCCGGCGCCCGTGGATTGACTGGATCCACACCGCCCTCACCCAGGGCAACCAAGTGCGCGACTACACCAAGTGGGACGACCAGCCGGCCACGCTGGAGAGCATTCCCGAGTCCTTCATCCGCGGCTACCGCCTGGCGGTCACCGAGCCCACCGCGCCGGTGTACATCAACTACGACGCGGGCCTCCAGGAAATGGCCATGTCCAAGCAGATCGAGATCCCGGACGTGAGCCGGTTCGCGCCCCAGGCCCCGATGCAGGGGAACCCCGACGCCATGCGCCGGGCGGCGGAACTCCTGGTGGGCGCCAAGGCGCCGCTCATCATCGCCGACTTCATGGGACGGAAGCCCGCGGCGGTGGCGGCCCTGGCCGAGCTGGCGGAGCTGCTGGCGATTCCAGTCATCGACAAGGGCAACCGCCACAACATCGCCAACACGCATCCGCTGGACGTGACCAACGTCTCCGGCGACTTCTTGAAGAAGGCCGACGTGGTGCTGGCCCTGGACGTGCAGGACCTCTACGGCTCGCTCACCACGGTGGACCGCACCACCCGCGAGATGGGCTACGTGATCCAGCCCGGCACGCAGATCATTCACATCAACCTGAACGACATGCTGGTGCACAGTTGGGCCACCGACGTCCAGCCGCTGCAGGCGGTGGACGTGCCCATCAGCGCCGATACCGCCATCGCGCTGCCCGAGCTGACGCGCCTGTGCCGCGAACGGATGGACGGAAACAAGGCGGCGGTCGAGGCCCGCGCCAAGGAGGTCCAGGCGGTGCACGACTCGGCGCGTGCCCGCTGGCAGGAGGAAGCGCGCCAGACCCTGACCCGGAACGAGATCACCACCGCGTGCCTCGGTTACGAGTTGGGCGAGGCCATAAAGCGCGAGGACTGGGTGCTGGCCAACGGCAGCGCCAACGGGTGGGCGCGGAAGCTGTGGGACTGGACCAAGCCGGGCCAGTACCTGGGGCGGAGCGGCGGCGCCGGCGTGGGCTACGGCATGAGCGCGGCCATCGGCGTCGCCCTGGGCCACATGAAGACGGACAAGTTCTGCGTGGACATCCAGTCCGACGGCGACCTGCTGATGACGTCGAGCGCGTTGTGGACGGCGGCGCACCACAAGATCCCGCTGCTCATCGTCATCCACAACAACCAGTCCTTCTACAACTCGGAAGAGCACGGCATCAAGCTGGCGGAGTTCCGCAACCGCCCGGTGGAGAACGCCGGCATCGGCACCCACGTGAGCGATCCGCTCGTGGACTACTCCAAGATGGCCGAGTGCTTCGGCGTGTGGGGCGAAGGCCCCATCCGCACGCCCGCCGAGCTGGGTCCCGCGCTGGAGCGGGCCTGCAAGGTGGTGAAGGAGCAGCGGCTCCCGGCCGTGGTGGACGTCGTATCCGAGCCGCGCTGACCGGGTTCGCCTCGGGACGCGCCGGCCCGCGGGAGCGCGGGCCGGCGGTGTCCCCGCGCGGCGGAGAAGGGCCGCCGCGGTTTTGCGCCGGAGGGAGAAATGGACGAGAGCGCGCAGTACCAGGCTTTCGCCGAGGCGGTGTCCGCGCCCGATATGGATTTGGCCCGCGTGGCCCTCACCATCGCCCTGCCCGAGTATCCGGATCTCGACATCCAGGAATACCTGAGCCGCCTGGACGGGCTCGCCGAGAGGGTGAGCAAGGCGGCCGGCACGGAGGACAGCGCATACCGGCGTCTCGCGTGCGTCGACTACGTGCTGTTCAAGCAGGAACGCTTCGAGGGCAACGAGGACGACTACTACGACCCCGAGAACAGCTTCCTGAACCGGGTCATGGCGCGCAGGCGCGGCATCCCCATCACCCTGTCGGTGCTCTACATGGAAGTCGCCCGGCGTATCGGACTCGACGTCGAGGGGGTGGGTTTTCCCGGGCACTTCCTGGTGAAGGCCCAATGCGACGGCGAGGAGATCCTCGTGGATCCCTTCCACGGCGGCGACATCCTGTCGCCCGCCGACCTCCAGGGTCTGCTCGACAAGCTCTACGGCGGCCGGCTGCAGGTGCAGGCGGAATACCTTTCCGCCGTATCCGCCCGCCACATCGTCCAGCGCATGCTCAACAACATCAAGCTGATCTATGCCAATCGCCAGGACCTGAAGCGGTGCCTCCGGGCGGTGGAGCAACTGGTGATCCTCAACCCGGACGACGCCGAGCAGGTGCGCGAACGGGGCCTGCTGCGCCTGCGCCTGCGGGACGGCGCGGGCGCGCTGACCGACCTGGAGCGGTTTCTGGAGCTGGCGCCGGACTCCGGCAGCGCCGCCACGGTGCGCGAGCAGATCGAACGGATCCGCAAGCACTGAAGGCGGCGGGTCCAAGCACCTGAGTGTCCGATTCCAGAAATGGCCGGAAGCCGGCTCCGCGCGAGCTGTCGCCGCTCTTCCACACCCACATCATCGTCGACTGGTCGGCGCGATCCAAGCCGAGTCCCGCGAAGCGCACCAAGGACGCAATCTGGTGGGCTGTCGCCCGCATCGACGGCGGCAGCGTATCGGTCCATCGACCTGGGTACGCGCGTACCCGCCACACCGTCCTGCGGCGCCTCGCACGCCTGATCGCCGGGGAGCTCGACTCCGGCCGGCGCGTGATGGTAGGATTCGACTTCCCCTTTGGCTATCCGGAAGGCGTCGCCGCGCATCTGACCGGCAAGGCGTGTGCCTTGACCCTTTGGGATTGGCTGGCGGCCCGCGTCAAGGACCAGCCCGACAACACGAACAAACGTTACGACGTCGCGGCCGAGATCAACGCGGCCTATCCGGGTTGCGGTCCGTGCTGGGGCCGGCCCGGCAAATGGCCCTACCCGACCATCCCGGTGAAGGAGTCGGAGCGTACCGAACGAGGACGCCACCCGCCGGAGCGCCGCATCGCCGATCGCTGCGCCAAGGGTTCGAAGACCGTTTGGCAACTGGCCTATGCCGGTTCCGTCGGCTCCCAGGTCTTGCTCGGTCTGCCCGCCCTGAAGCACCTGATGGAGGCCCGGTCCATCGCCGGCCGCGCGGCGGTCTGGCCGTTTCAAACGGGTCTCCGGACACCGGAGGCGCCGGCGGTGATCGCCGAAGTGTATCCCTCCCTGCTCAGGACGCAGATCGGCGAGCGCAGGCGCGAACGTGAAATTCTCGATTGTGCGCAAGTGCGGGTAAACGCGGAGGCGTTCGCGCGGCTGGATGCGGACGGAGGGTTGGCGCCGCTGTTCGACGGCGCCTCATGGCTGACCCCGGTTCAACGTGGCGTCATCGAGACGGAGGAGGCGTGGATACTCGGCGTGGGCCACGAAGAGGCGCTCAAGGGCGCGCTGCCTACTGGAAGGCCCTGACGTAGGCCCGCTGGAGCCGTTCCACGCGGCTGGTGTACATCAGCCCGATGCGCGCGAAGGCTTCCAGGGCCGCGCCGTCTCCCTGGTCCATGGGGAAGTGGACCACCTTGGGGAAGCGGCGGATCTCCTTCTGGGACTCCTCGTTCAGGTGCTCCACCACCTGCTGCAGTTCCTCGCGCCCCTTGAGCACCTTGTTGAGGATCGGCAGCACGAGCACGTCGGCCTTGTCCTGGATGCGTGACAGGGCGGCGCTCGCCACCGGCACGACGTCGATGTCGAGGTCCGAAAGGAAGTTGCTGAGGCGCTGGCCCACTTGGTCCTTGAGGAAAGCCTCGGGCACGGCCACGGCGTGGCGCAGCCGCCGCCGCATCCAGCGCCGTGCCCCTGGGTACAACTCGCGCCGCAGCTTGCGGAGGTAGTCCTTGCTCAGCTCGCCCCAGGTGTGCTCCGCGGTGACGCTCTCGGCGAAGGGCGTCGCCGCCACCGCCTCGGGATCGCCATGGGTCTTGTTCACGTAGTCGTGGAAGTGCTTTTCCGAGATCATGTAGCTGACGGCGTAGTCGAGCTTTTCGAAGTTGGGGTGCGGCCACATGATCTGGCGCAGCGTCCTCAGGAAGAAGCGCCGCCGCGCGCTGTCGGTGGTGAAAACGTAGTGCCGGATCGTCTTGGCCAGGATGCCCAGGACCTCTCGATCCACCTTGTTGCCGCGGCCGTGGCGCGTGTATTCGGGGCGGAAGTGCTCGATGCCCTTGACCAGCCGCGCACCGTAGTTCTCGTATTTGTAGAGGCTCCGGATCAGCCAGTTGTAGCCCTGCTGCACCTCCTCGATGCTCATCAGCTTGGGAACGAAGTTCAGGTCCGCCGAGCCGTGGCCCATCATCTGCGCGGAGTCGTAGGGGATCAGCCGACCTTCCTTCTCCATGCGCTCGTAGAGGGGCGTCTTCTCGATGGCCGTGAGCACCCCGCTGGTGGTGAAGGCGATGCCGGCCTCCTGCAGGAAGTCGAACTGCTCCCGGAAGATGTCCTTGTCGTCGTTGTCGAAGCCCACGATCATGCCCGCCAGGATCGCCATGTTGTGGGACTGGATCTTGCGGATGCTCTCCATCAGCGGCGAGGTGGTGTTCTGCCGTTTCTGGGTCTCGTTGAGGCTCGCCACCCGCGGCGACTCGATGCCCAGGAACATGCTGGTGAAGTTGGCGTCGTGCAGCAACTGCAGCAGCCTGGGCTTCTCCGCGACGTTGATGGTCATCTCCCCGGAGAAGTTGATGGGGTAGCCCTTGGCGCGGCCGAACTCCGCCACGGCCTCGAGCAGCCCCTCGGCGTAGCGCATGTTGCCGATCAGGTTGGCGTCGGAGAAGCTGATGTGCTTTCCGCCCACGGCCTCGACGGCCTCGATCTCCCGGATCACGTGGTCCACGCTCTTGGTGCGCGGCACGCGCCCGTCGGTGATGATGATGTCGCAGAACTCGCACTTGAAGGGACAGCCCCGGGTGGTCTGCAGGAAGTAGTAGAGGTAGTCGTCGCGGGACGCCAGATCCACCCGCGGCACCGGCGAGAGCGTGATGTCGACGTTGCCCTCCTGCTTGTAGACGGACTTGTAGTCGCCGGCGCGGAGATCGTCGCAGAACTGCGGCCAGGTAATCTCCACCTCGCCGTCGAAGACCACGTCGAAGAGCCCGTCGGTGAAGCGCTCCGGGCACAGCGAGGGGTAGGGGCCGCCCACCACCACCGTCTTTCCCTGCTTGCGGAACGCCTGGGCGATGTGCCGGGCGCGATTGTACTGGATGTTCCAGCACGCGATGGCCACCACGTCCGCGTCGGTGTCGAAATGCAGCGGCCGGACGTTTTCGTCCTGAAGCTCCACGTCGAAGTCGGGCGGCGTCAACGCGGCCACGGTGAGCAGGCCCAACGGGGTCTGCGCACAGCGCTGCGGCAGGATGTCGGTAATGCCTGTCAGGCGCCACAGTGAGTTCGGGAAGCGCGGATTGACGAACAGGATCTTCATGGCGTGCATTCCTACTGCGGTCGGTGACTCCGCGGTTTCCTTTTTGTTACGGAGCCGGTTTAGTGGTAACCTGCGTGAGAGAGGCCGGGAAAATACAATAGAACGTATTTCCGCCACGTTATCAGCCGTCCAACGGGAATGTCAAGGTGGATTTCGCGGTTTTCCGGGGCAATCCCAGGTTCTCCCCCGATGTCCATGATTCAGCTTCACAGCGTCTCGAAGGTGTACCCCCCGGACAACGCCGGAGTGAAGGACATCACGTTCCAGGTGGAGGCAGGCGAGTTCCTGTTCCTGTGCGGTCCCAGCGGCGCCGGAAAGACCACGCTGCTGCGGTTGCTGTTCCGTTCCGAGCAGGCCACCGAGGGCCAGATCATCGTCAACGGACGCAACATCACCCGCCTGAAGGGGCCCGGACTGGCGGCCTACCGGAGAAAGCTGGGACTCGTTTTCCAGGACTTCAAGCTCATCCCGCACATGACCGCGCTGGAGAACGTCTCGCTGGCGGCGGACGTCGTCGGCGTTCCCTGGCGCCAGAGCCGGCGCCGGGCCTTCCGCCTGCTCTCCGAGCTCGGGCTCAAGGACAAGTACGGCGTGCTGCCGCCCGCTCTGTCGGGCGGTGAACAGCAGCGGGTGGCCATCGCCCGGGCGCTGGTGAACGGTCCCGAGCTCGTGCTGGCGGACGAGCCCACGGGGAACCTGGACCCCGAGAGGGCTGCGGAGAGCCTGCGGCTCTTCGCGCGCATCAACGAGGAAGGCACCACCGTGCTCATCGCCACCCATGACCCGCGTCTGTTGCGGAGTTCCGACGGCCGTGTCCTGCTGATGCACCAGGGACGGCTGCTGCGGCGCGCGGACCTGGAAGCGGCGGCCTCCGCGCCATGAAGCTCGCCCACGTCGCATTCGTGACCGGACGCGTGGTCCGGAGCCTGAGGGAGCTTTTCTGGACCCATCTGCTGACAGCCGGCGTCATGGCCATGACCCTGCTGGTGTTCGGCGGGTTCCTGCTGATCCAGGAGAACGTCGGCCAGCTTGTGCGAGGGTGGGGCGAGGATATCCACGTGTTCGCCTACCTGGACGAAAACGTGGACGCGGCCGCGGCGGCGGACCTGCGGGTCCGGCTGGAGAGCTTCCCGGAGGTGGGCGCCGCGCGCTACGTTTCCCGGGAGCGTGCATGGGAGGATTTCAAGAGCGCGCTGGGCTCGCAGTCGGGAATCCTGGAGGGACTCGACCCGGCGATGCTGCCGGCGTCCATGGAGCTGGAGCTGCGCGCCGGCTCCCGGTCGCGTGACGCCGTGGCGGGGCTGGTGGAACGGCTGGGGGCCCTGGAGGGAGTCCGGGAGGTGGAGTATCCCGAGACCTGGATGGAACGGCTGCGGCTCCTGCTGGCGGGCATGGAGTGGCTCAAGTGGGTGCTCGGCGGGGTCCTGTTCCTGGTGGCCTTTCTGATCGTCGGCAGCACCATCAAGCTGGCCATCGTGGCGCGGCAGGACGAGATCGAGATCATGCAACTGGTGGGAGCCGGCACGGGCCTGATCAAGGCGCCGTTCGTCATCGAGGGGATGATCCAGGGGCTGTTGGGCGCGGCCCTCGCCCTCGGGCTCCTGCGGGCGGCGTTCTCGCTCCTCGGCGCGGAATTGCTGGCCCCGTTCGGGTCGCTCGCGGCCGGTATCCAGTTCACGTTCCTCAACTCCTGGCAATGCGTGGAGCTGCTTTTCCTGGGGTGGCTTCTCGGGACCGCCGGCAGCGCGCTGTCGGTGAAGCGTTTCCTGGCCTGACGGCGGCGTCCCCAAGGCGAATGTTCCGGTCGCGTCCCACGAAGGTTTTCCCCATCGCCTGCCGTGCCGTGGCGGCGACCGGCCTGTGCCTCTGCCTGGGTTTCCCCGCGCCCGCCCGGACGCAGGACGAGGGAGAGCTGGCGGAGTTGCAGGAGCGCATCGCCGCGGGGCGCGCCGCCCTGGACAAGGTCCGGCGCGGGGAAGCGTCGGTGCTGGAGGTGCTCGACGATCTCGAAACGGCCCTGGAACGCCGCACGCGCCGGCTCAAGACCTTGAACGCGAGCCTCGAGCGGCGCGAGGGCGAGGTGGAAGAGGCGGTGCGGGCGGCGAACGAAGCCGCCGCGGCACTGGAGCAGGGACGCCGGGCGCTGGTGAAGCGGGTGCGGGCACTCTACAAGTGGCAACGCGGGGGAACGCCCTTCGTGCTGCTCAACGGCGAATTGTCGGTGCCGGAACTGATGCGTCGCAAGCGGTTGCTGGAGACCGTGCTGGGCCGGGACCAGGCGCTGATCGGGCGGCTGGCGGACAACCTCCGGCGGAGCCGGGACCTGCGGAGCACGGTGGAGGCCCGGCGCCGGGCGCTCGCGCGCGAGCGGGACGAGGTGGCGGCGCTGGGCGATGAGCTGAGGAAGGAGCGGGCGCGCAGGCAGGGCACGTTGCGGGCATTGCGGCGGGAGCGCACGCTCCGCGGACGCGCCTTGCAGGAGCTGCGGGAGGCGGCGCGGCGCCTGGAGGGCATCATCCGTGGTTCGGAGGAGGAGGGCCGCGCATCCGTGGCGAGCCCGGCGGCCACTGTCGCGGACGGTCTGGTGCTGCCCGTGGACGGCACCATCGTCAGCGGCTTCGGCATCCACAAGCATCCCGACCTGGACGTGGACGTGCACCGTCCCGGCATCGACATCGCCGCGCCGGCGGGAGCCGAGATCCGCGCGGTGGAGCGTGGTCGGGTGCTGTTCGCGGATCGCTTGCCGGGCTACGGAAAGATGCTTATTCTCGACCACGGAAAGCGCTATTACACGGTGTACGGCCACCTGTCCCAGTTGGCCAAGTCCGTCGGTGATCGCGTCGCGCGGGGCGAGGGCATCGCGCGGGTCGGCGGCGACCCTTCGTCCGGCCGGTCTCGGCTCTACTTCGAGATGCGCCGAAACGGCAAGCCGGTGGACCCGCTCCCCTGGTTCCGCCGGGCGCGGGCGGTGGCCAGAGGGAAAAAATAGACGGAGTCGTCGGGAGGAGACGATACGATGAAGCTGCGGAATGGAAAGCGCCGCGTGTCCGGCTGGTTCTGGGTGTTGGGCTGGGTCCTGTTCGCGGCCGGGCTGGTCGTGCCGCGTGTCTCGGCCGTGGACTCCGGCGCCTATGAGAGCCTGGAGAACTTCGCGAACATCCTCGCCATCGTGCAGAGGAACTACGTGAAGGAGGTGGAGACGGACAAGCTGGTCGACGGCGCCATCAAGGGCATGCTGGAATCCCTGGACCCTCACAGCAGCTACCTGACCGAGGATTCCTACCGCGCGCTTCAGACCGAGACCGAAGGACGCTTCGGCGGTCTGGGCGTGGAGATCACCGTGCGCAACGGACTCCTGACCGTGGTGTCGCCCATCGAGGACACGCCCGCGGCGCGCGCGGGCCTGCAGCCGGGCGATCAGATCGTCGGCATCGACGACGAGACCACCGAGGACATGACTCTGACCGAGGCCGTCAAGCGGCTGCGCGGACCCAAGGATTCCAGTGTTACCCTGCTGGTGCGGCGGAAGGGCGAGGACAAGCTGCTCACGTTCACCCTCGTGCGCGCCGTGATCGAGATCAGCAGCGTGCGCGCGCGCGTGCTCGAGCCGGGTTTTCTCTACATGCGCATCGCGCAGTTCCAGGACCGCACCAGCAACAACCTGATCGACGCCATGGCCAGGCACCAGCCCGGGGACGGCTCCTACAAGGGCGTGGTGCTCGACCTGCGCAACAACCCCGGTGGACTGCTCAGCCAGGCGGTGGGAGTCTCGGACCTGTTTCTCGACTCCGGCCTGATCGTCTACACGGAAGGGCGCGGGAGCCAGAACAAGCAGAGGTTCTCCGCCACCCGTGACGGGTCCCGGACCGACTTCCCCATGGTGGTGCTGGTGAACGGCGGCAGCGCCAGCGCGTCCGAGATCGTCGCCGGGGCGCTGCAGGACCACAAGCGCGCGCTGGTCCTGGGGACTCAAACCTTCGGCAAGGGGTCGGTGCAGACCATCCTGCCGCTGGACGGCCGCTCGGCCCTGCGCCTGACCACGGCACAGTACTTCACGCCCAAGGGCCGGTCGATACACGAGGTCGGCATCAAGCCGGACATCGTGATGGATCCCAAGGCAAGGCCGGCCGTCGCCGAGGCTCCTTCCGCGGACAAGGCGGCGGAGCCGGAGGCCGGCGGGCCGGCAGCGGCGCCGGCGGAGAGAGCCGCGGTACCCGACGACCTGGTCCAGCGGCTCAGGAACGACCCGGAGATCGGACGCGCGCTGGAGCTCCTCAAGGGTTGGGAAATGTTCCGCGGCCTCGCCGGCTCGGCCAAGGAAAAGACCTGAGCGGCGTGCGCCGATGTCGCGTCCCTTCCACCACCCTTCCGTGGGACAGCCGGCCGCGGTCCTCACGGTCAGCGAGCTGAACGACATCATCCGGGACCGGCTGGAGACCGGTCTCGATGCCTTGTGGGTGGCCGGGGAACTGTCCAACGTACGCTTCGCGCCCTCGGGACACGTCTACTTCACGCTCAAGGACTCCGAATCGCAGATCGCGGCGGTGCTGTTCCGCCGCAACGCCGAGAGGCTGCGGTTCCGTCTGGAAGACGGCATGGAGGTGGTCTGCTCCGGCCGGGTCGGCCTGTACACGGTGCGCGGCGCGCTCCAGTTCTACGCCGTGGAGGTGGAAGCGCGCGGCAAGGGCGCGTTGACCGTCGCCTTCGAGCAGTTGAAGAAACGCCTCTGGCAGGAAGGCCTGTTCGAGAGCGAGCGGAAGAAGCCGCTGCCGTTCCTGCCGCGTACCGTCGGCATCGTCACCTCGCTTCAGGGGGCGGCGGTGCGCGACATGCTGAGCATCATCGGCGAACGGTTTCCGGAGCGCCGGGTGATCATCCGGCCGGTGAAGGTGCAGGGCCAGGGCGCCGCCCTGGAAATCGCCCAGGGGGTCCGGGAACTGGATGAGACCGGCGTGGTGGACGTCATGATCGTGGGCCGCGGCGGCGGTTCGCTGGAGGATCTCTGGGCGTTCAACGAGGAGGCGGTGGCGCGGGCCATCGCCGCCGCGCGCACGCCGGTCGTGTCCGCGGTGGGCCACGAGATCGACGTGACCATCGCGGACTTCGTGGCCGACCAGCGCGCGGCCACGCCCACGGCCGCGGCCGAGATGATCCTTCCCCGCCGGCGCGAGTTGGAGGAGCGCGTGGCGCTGTGGGCGCGCCGGCTGCGGCGCGGCGCCGAGAGCCGCATGGAGCGGCGGCGCGAGAATCTGCGTTACTGGGCGCGCCGGCTGGCGGATCCCGGCCGGGGGCTGCGGCAGGGACAGATGCGCCTGGACGAGCTGTCGTTGCGGCTCTGGCGGCGCCAGGAGGACGCGGTGCTGCGCGTGCGGGAACGGCTGGGCCATCTCGCCGGGCGGCTGGGCGGCGTCGATCCGCTGGCGGTGCTGCGGCGCGGCTACAGCATCGTCTACGACGTCCCGGGCGGGCGCATCGTCAAGGACGCCGCCGCCCTCAGCAAGGGCCAGCAGGTGCGGGTGGACTTCGCCGCGGGGCGGGCCGTCTGCCGGGTGGAAGAGGTGGAGGAGTAGGACGAACGGAGTTTCCGTAAGGGGGATGGGAATGTCTCAGGACGAGAGCGCGCGGGAGGCGCGGGACGAACGCAGCTTCGAGGAGTGCCTGCAGGCCCTCGAGAAGGTCGTGGAGCGCATCGAGAGCGGCGAGTTGAACCTCGAGGAGTCGCTCGCCACCTTCGAGGAGGGCGTGCGCCTGGTGCGGTCGTGCAACCACAAGCTCGGCGAGGTCGAGCGGCGCATCGAGGTGCTGACCAAGGATTCCGAAGGGCGCTCGCGTCTGCGCGAGTTGGTCGAGGAGGAAGATTGACGGCGGCCAAGGAACGGCTCGACCGCCTGCTGGTGGAGTCGTCGCTGGCGCGCAGCCGCGAGGAGGCGCAGCGCTACATTCTCGCGGGGACGGTGCTGGTGGACGACGCGCCGGTGACCAAGGCCGGTACCTTGGTGCGGCGCGACGCGCATCTCCGGGTGAAGGCGCCGGCGCGCTACGCGAGCCGCGGCGGCGAGAAGCTGGAAGCCGCGCTGGTGCGCTTCGGCGTGAACCCGGCGCGCCGGGTGGCGCTGGACGTGGGGGCGTCCACCGGCGGATTCACCGACTGCCTGCTGACCCACGGCGCGGCGCGCGTGCACGCGGTGGACGTGGGTTACGGACAGCTCGACTGGCGCCTGCGCCAGGATTCGCGCGTGACCGTGCTGGAACGCACCAACATCCGCCGTCTCGAGCCGGACGCCCTGGCGGAGGCGCCGGACCTGGCGGTGGTGGACGTCTCCTTCATCTCGCTGCGCCTCGTGCTCCCGCGGGTGTGCCGCCTCCTCAAGCCGCCGTTCGAGATCGTGGCGCTCATCAAGCCGCAGTTCGAGGTCGGCAAGGGCCGTGTCGGCAAGGGCGGGGTGGTGCGTTCGGAGGAAGAGCACCGGCGCGTCATCGACGAGATCGAGGCGGCGGTGGACGCCCTCGGCCTGGAGCGCCGTCCGGTGGTTCCGTCGCCGCTGCTGGGCCCCAAGGGCAACCGGGAATTCTTCATCCACGCGCTCGCGCCGGCGGATTGGACGGCGTTTTCAAAAGCGTCATCCGGGCTTGACTTGGGTGGCTGATTGGCTATAGTTCGACAGACCCAAGGAGTGGAACCAGCCTATGACAGGTGTTCGAATCAAGGAAAACGAGTCCATCGAAAGCGCTATCCGGCGTTTCAAGAAGCAATGTGAGAAGGCCGGAATTCTGGCGGAGTTGCGCAAGCGGGAACACTACGAGAAGCCGAGCGTCAAGCGTAAGAGGAAGGCCATCGCAGCCAAAAAGCGTGCCATGAAGCGCGCCCGAAGCCACCAGTGGTACTAGGGCTCACGTAACTGCGACTGGGAGTTCCGGGCGTGGCAATGGCACGGGCCGGGTGAGTTCGACCGAGCCGGCTCCGCGGGATCCATGGTGGATCCCTTGCGGAGAGCGGGCTCCGGCGGCGCCCAACAGGCCATTGTGAATATCGTAGACGCAGTGTTGGCAGCGGTCCTGTGCGTGTTTGCCGTGAGGGGATACGCCAGGGGACTGTTCCGGGAGGTATTCGCCTTGCTGGGTCTTTCGGTCGGCCTCATCGTCGCCGTAAGGTACTACGACCAAGCCTCCTCCTGGGCCGACCTCTGGCCCTACTCTCCGCTCATCCTGAACGTCCTCGCCTTCATCGTTCTCTTCTTTCTGGCCTATATCGGGCTCAACTGGGTGGGGCACCTGCTCCACCGGTCCGCCGACCGCTTCTTTCTCAGCGGCTTCAACCGTTTGGGGGGCCTCCTGGTGGGCGGCGCCAAGGGGGCGGTGTTTCTGGGAATCGTCCTCTTCATCGCCATCGAGCAGGCGTGGGTGCCGCAGAAGCTGGAGCAGCCGTTGGGAACGGCCGCGCTGGTGGGACCCCTTTACGGCTTCGGCGCCGGCGTGACCTCCATGGGCGAATCCTTCAAGTGGCCCGGGGCCTGGAACCCGGGTTCCGCGTCGATGGATACACGGGACGGGGCATGATCTCCGATCAGACCACTCAAGAGGTTCGCGCAAGGGCCCCCATCGTGGAGGTGGTCTCCGACTACGTCACCCTCAAGAAGGCCGGCCAGAACTACTCGGGGCTGTGTCCCTTCCATTCGGAGAAGACGCCTTCCTTCACGGTCAACGAGGAGAAGGGCGTCTTCTACTGTTTCGGTTGCCGCGAAGGCGGCGACGTCTTCAAGTTCGTCATGCTCTACGATGGGCTCACCTTTCCCGAGTCCGTGGAGCGGCTGGCGGAACGCTACGGCATTCCCATCGAGCAGTCGGGGTCGGGGAGCGGCCGGCGCGGCGACCTTTTCCGCCTGAACGAGCAGGCGGCGGAGTGGTTCCACCGGCTGCTGCTGGAGCCCGCCCAAGGGACCCAGGCGCGCCACTACCTCCAGAAGCGTGGCGTCGACGAATCCCTGTGGCCGCGTTTCAACCTCGGCTTCGCGCCGCGGGGCGACGGCCTCGCGTCCCACTTGCGGCGCCTGGACGTGGCGCCGGCCGACGCGGCCGCGGCGGGCCTCCTGGTGGAGCGGGAGCGGGGCCGGTTCCGCGACCGGTTCTTCGACCGGGTGATCTTTCCCATCACCGAGCCGGGCGGCAAGATCGTGGGCTTCGGCGGGCGGGTCATCGGCGAAGGCGCTCCCAAGTACCTCAATTCCCCCGAGACGCCGCTGTTTCACAAGAGCGCTCAGGTCTACGGCCTGAAGCAGGCCCGGGACGGCATCCGCGCCCAGGACCGGGTCCTGGTGGTGGAGGGCTATCTCGACGTGCTCTCGCTGGCGCAGTACGGCGTCACCCACGCGGTGGCCACCCTGGGCACGGCCCTGACCGCGGAGCACCTGCGCCTGTTGGCGCGCTACACCCGCAACGTGACCGCGCTGTTCGACGGCGACGCCGCCGGGCGCGCCGCGGCCGCGCGGAGCGTCGAGGTGTTCCAGCAGGCGGGCCTGTGGGGCCGGGCCGCCTTCCTGCCGGGGAACGAGGATCCGGACACCTTCGTCCGCGCCCACGGGAAGGACGCGCTGGAGAGCGTGCTGGAGCGCGCCGTGCCCATCGTGGACTTCTACATGGACTGGTTGCGCGAACGGCACGGTACGAGCCTCGAGGGCAGGAGCCGTTCGGCCGCCGAGGTCAGCGGGATGTTGGCCAAGTTGACCAACCCCAACGACCGCGATCTGCTGGCCGGCCGCGCGGCGGACCTCCTGGGCGTGCGCGAGGAGTCGTTGCGCCGGCATGCCGGCGGCGGCCCGGCGGCGGGCGCGCGGCCGGCCGGAAACGACCGGGGCGGCGCGGGCCGTCCGGCGCCGCGCGCGGCCGACCGGTGGACCCTCGGGGACGACCGCGCGGAGGCGGCGCTGGTGGCGCTGATGCTGCGGTTTCCGGCGGTGGTGACGGCACTGCGCCGGGAGCCCATGGACAAGCTCGTGAGCGGGAAGTGGAGCGACGTGATCCGGCGGATGTTCGCGAACGCCGGGGACGACGGGGGGCTGGAAGTGGGGGCCTTGACCGAGGGTCTGGCGCCGGAGCTGGCCTCGGAGGTGACGGGGCTCGTGTTGCAAGGACAGGAGTTCGCCGAGAGCGAGCGTGAGCGAATGACCCGGGACTGTCTCCTGTTCTTGAAAAGGCGTTATCTGAACCGGCTCGATCGGGAGTTGTGCAGAGCGATTCGCGTTGCCGAAGAGACCCGCGATGACGCTGCCAAGAAAGAGAGGATGCGGCAATGGCAGGAGGTCATGCAAAAGAAACTCCGCTTGGAACGCGCGGCGCCGGGCTTGTAGACATGACGCCGGTCAACGCCCCCCGGGAGACATCGCGGACTCGCCTGATGAAGCGGGAACAGGATGTCAAGCGGTTGATCGACCTCGGCAGGGAGCGGGGCTACCTGACCTACGATCAGGTGAGCGACATGCTGCCGGCGGACACCGTCTCCCCCGAGCAGCTTGACGACGTCATGTCCATTTTCGGCGAGATGGACATCGAGGTGGTGGATCCGAACTCGCGTATGGCGTTGACCGGACAGGCGGAGGACGCCCCCGACGACGAGCCCGAGGAGGGGGAGGTCGAGTTCGACGGCGGAGAGGCGGACGTGGCCGGCAAGACCGGCGATCCGGTGCGCATGTACCTGCGCGAGATGGGCAACGTGTCGCTGCTCAGCCGGGACGGAGAGGTGGAGATCGCCAAGCGGATCGAGGAAGGCGAGGGGGTGGTGGCGGACCATGCGCTTTCCTGTGCCGTCGCGATCCAGCACGTGCTCGATCTCGGAGAGAGGCTCGAGGTGGGCGAGGTCCGCGTGCACGAAGTGATCAAGGGCGTGGAAGCCGAGGGTGACGTCACCGAGGAGGAGGTGCACTGTCAGCACCTGCTCGAAGAGATCGCCAAGCTGCGCCACGCCGCGGGAGAATACGACGCCGTGCGGCAGAAGCTGCGCAAGCGCAATGCGGCGGCCGCACGGGAGGAGATGGAGCGGCAGTCGAGCCGGTGCCGCACGAAGATTGTCAAGCGGCTCAAGGCGTTGGGGCTCAACCGACTCCAGATCGACGCGATGGTGGAGAGGCTCAAGGGGGAGCTGCACCGCATCGAGTCCGGCAAGGCCCGGCTGGAGCGGTACGAAAGGGAGACCGGGAAGAGCCCCAGGGAGATCCTCGAGGTGGCGGCGGGCGACGACGGCAAGGACAATTGGCGGAAGACCGTGGGGACGTTCAGGATGAGCCTGAAGGCCTTCAGCGACATGCAGGAAGGCATTCGCCAGGCCATCGAGGACGTGGAAGGGACGCAGCAGCGCCTGGAGATGTCCGAGGAGGAGCTCCGCCGGCGGGTGGAGTCGATCCACGAGGGCGAGGTGCGCGCGGACGAGGCCAAGAAGCAGTTGATCGAAGCCAACCTGCGGTTGGTGGTGAGCATCGCCAAGAAGTACACCAACCGCGGCCTCCAGTTTCTCGACCTTATCCAGGAAGGCAACATCGGTCTCATGAAGGCGGTGGAGAAGTTCGAGTACCAGCGCGGGTACAAGTTCTCCACCTATGCCACGTGGTGGATCCGCCAGGCCATCACCCGGGCCATTGCCGATCAGGCGCGCACCATCCGCATCCCGGTGCACATGATCGAGACCATCAACAAGCTCATCCGCACGTCCCGCTACCTCGTGCAGGAGATCGGCCGGGAGCCCACTCCGGAGGAGATCGCCGCCAAGATGGAGATCCCGCTGGAGAAGGTGCGCAAGGTGCTGAAGATCGCCAAGGAGCCCATCTCGCTTGAAACCCCGGTGGGCGAGGACGAGGACAGCCACCTTTGCGACTTCATCGAGGACAAGCGCGTGGCGACCCCGTCCGACGCGGTCTCGAGCCTGAACCTCGAGGAGCAGACCCGCAAGGTGCTGGCCACGCTGACGCCGCGCGAGGAGCAGGTCCTGCGGCTGCGTTTCGGCATCGGCGAGAAGTCCGACCACACGCTGGAGGAGGTCGGGCACAAGTTCGCGGTGACGCGCGAACGCATCCGCCAGATCGAGGCCAAGGCCTTGCGCAAGCTCCGCCATCCTAGTAGAAGCAAGAGGCTCAAGAGTTTCATGGAGGGGTAGGAAGCGCCCAGCCATGGGGCGTCGGCGGGCTACTTCCTTCCGCGCGCGATTCGTTCGGCGCGCCAGTCATTTCCGGGCCCATAGCTCAGTTGGTTAGAGCCACCGGCTCATAACCGGTAGGTCCCTGGTTCGAATCCAGGTGGGCCCACTCATCCCGTCCGGGTCCGAGCCTGATTCAGAACGCACCGGGACGGCCGGCAAGGGAGGTACCGTCCATGGCCGAGAATATCACCGCGGGCATCGACAACTGTGTCGCGTCGTGCGCCAGGGTCGAGCGCGGCCAAAGCGTCTACATCGTCACCGAGGAGGGAGTCGCCGACGCGGCGGTGGTGGAGGCGTTGACCGAGTCGGCGCGGGACCGGGGCGGGGACGTCCACGTGGTGAACGGCCCGGCCATCCCCAAGGACCGGCCCGAGGAGATTCCGGCTGCCGTGCTGGACGCCTACGGGCGCGCGGACGTGCTGTTCGCGCACTACCCCTCGCTCAAGCGCGAGGAGCTGCACCATCATTTCCCCGGAGAGGCGCGCGTGCGAGTGCCCAACCGCGCACGTACCGTCGCCCTCATGTCCTCGGACTGGGCGGCATTTCCCTACTCGGTGCAGCGGGTCCTCGCCAACACCCTCGACGCGCTGTCGGCGCCGGGCAAGTCATGGCGCATCACCAGCCCCAACGGCACGGACGTGCGGGGAACCTTCGGCGCGCGCGAGAGCACGGTGGCGCAGGCCTACTTCGTCGAGGACGAGGGCGGCCGGGCGCGCCGCAACTTTCCCGGCGGCGTGCACAGCCCGGTGGTGGCCGTGGCCACCGAGGGCGTCATCGTCGCCGACCACATCGCGAAGTTCGGCGGCATGCCGGAATCCGTGCGCCTGGAGCTGAAGGACGGACGCGTGGTCTCGCTGGAGGGCGGCGACCCGTCGATGCACGCCAGGTTGAACGCCACGGACGGCTTCATCGACTCGTGGCACGCCGGCGTCAATCCCAAGACCATCGTGCCGACGGCCCGCGCCGACAACCCCGTGGAATGGTACAGCTACTCCCACTGCAGCCCGACCATCGTGCACTTCCACGTGGGCCGCTCCCACGATCCCGTGGACGTCGCCTGCTTCGACCAGACCATCGAGATCGACGGCCGCACCGTCTACGACGAGGGCAAGCTGACCATCTGGGACGAGCCCGAGGTGGAGGCCGCCATCAATGCCGCCCGAATGGCCGACTCCATGATGGTGAACACACCGATGACGACGGACTGACGCTCACCCTTCCCCCAGGTAGAGCTTCCTGGCGTTGTCCCGCGTGATCTTGCGCACCACCGCCGCGTCCATGCCGGCCATGTCCTGCTCGACGGTCTGATGCGACAGCGGCCACACGGAGTCGCCGTGGGGATAGTCCGAGGCCCACAGCACCGTGTCCTCTCCCATCACGTCCAGCAGCCTCAAGCCCACCGGGTCCTCCTGGAACGTCGCGTACATCTGCCGCTGGTAGTATTCGGACGGCTTCATCCTGAGCGCGCCGGCGCCGGTGGGGCGCATGCGCGGCCGGATGTCGAACTCCTGGTCCATTTTCTGCAGGATGTACGGGATCCAGCCCAGGGAGCTTTCCCCCAGCACGGCCCTGAACTTGGGGTGCCGCGCCAGCACGCCGGAAAGCACCAGCGACGCCAGCACCTCGTCGAGCTGCGCCGCCACCACCGTGATGCGGATCAGGTCGACGCCGCGTCCCGGCGGGATGTTGGTGCGGCCGGTGCTCCAGAAGCCCGCGCCCTGGTGGAACGAGATCGGCAGCCCGGTATCCTCCGCCGCGCTCCACAGCGGCTCCCAGGCCTCGTCCCAAACCCGTTTGGCGGCGTCGAAGGCCTGGAACTGCACCCCCTTGAGCCCCAGCCGGGCGCAGTGGTGCAGCTCCTCCACCGCCGCCTCCACCCCCTGGACCGGGAGAAACCCCAGCCCGATGAGCCGCTCGGGGGCGGCGCCGCAGAACTCCGCGATCCACTGGTTGTACGCACGCAGGCTCACGGAATTCAGCTCGGGTTCCTCCAACTGAAATCCCGAGATCAACCCGCCGTACATGACCTGGCACTCCACCCCGTCCCGGTCCATGTCCTCGAGCCGCAGCTCCGGCGTCGTCGGCCGCCACCGCCCCGGCTCCTGCGTTACCGGCGTGGTGGCTTTGCCGAACCGGATGCTCGTGTAGTTGTCGTAGCGGTAGGGGACGCCGAAGAGCTTGCCGTCCGCCTCCCAGTGCCACTCCTCCGCGCTCTCCACCAGCCGCGGCACCCGGTCCCGGAACTTCCGCGGCACCCGCGCCGTCCACAGATCGCCCGGCAGGTAGGGCAGGTCCACGTGGTCGTCGGCGGAAAACAGTTTCCAGTCGGGCATGGTGGCCTCCGTTCTTCGAGCTTGGTCCCGACAGGTGTCGGAAACCGTGGTTTGCCGCGGTCAGGTTCCGCCGAGCCTCACGAGCAGCGGGTCGGGAATGCCCGCCTCGGCGAACCCCTTGGCCCGCAGGACACAACTGTCGCACGAGCCGCAGGGGACATTCCCGCCCTTGTAGCAGCTCCAGGTGTGCTCCAGCGGGGCTCCCAGCCGGATCCCGAGCGCGGCTATCTCGGCTTTCGAGAGATCGATGATCGGAGTTTCGACCCTGATCGGCACCGCGTACTCCGTCCACAGCTTGCTACCCAGATCCAGCGTGCGCCTTGTGGCCTCGTAGAACTCGGGGCGGCAGTCGGGGTAGCCGCTGTAGTCGAGCGCGTTGGGGGCCATGTACACGGAAGCCTCCACGTCGGATGCGGCCACGCCCTCCACCTCGATGGCGTACAGCACCCGACTCTCCAGCCAGGCCGCGGCAAGCGACAGGAAGATGGTATTCCGCATGGGCACGTAGGTGATCGGGATTCCGTGTCCCATCTCCCCGGCGGCGCGCCCGAACGGTACCGGGAAGCGGTCGGGGCTGATCAAGGCGGAGTACCAGGCGACATCGGATAGAAAGGAGATGTCCAGGAGCCGGTGCTCGATGTCCAGCATGCCGGCGATCCGCACCGCGCAGTCGACCTCCTTCGAGTGACTCTGGCCGTAGCGGAACGTGATCGCCGACATGTTGTCGACACGGCCCTTGGCATAGGCCGCTACCGTGGTGGAGTCCAGTCCTCCGGAGAGAAGAGTGACACCATAACTGGGCATGGAAGACTTATAGCAGATCGCCGGGCACCCATCTCAACGGGTTACAATGCATCAGCCGCCCCGAAACGTCATTCCCGCGAAAGCATCGCCCCGATCGGGGTCGAGGGCATGCTTTCGCAAGAATGACGGAACCGATGTGGCGATGGCCCTGACATTGCTCCCGCGCTGGCCGGGTGGTAGCCTCGGCAACCGGACAGAACCGACGGACCCATCCCGCGCCCTGCGCACAAACAAGGGAGGCATCATGGTCATCGACATACACCGGCATTTCTGGCGCGGGAACCAGCGCTACTACGACGCGGAGGCCTCCGCGGAAGCCGCCGCGCCCGCGCCGCCCGATTGGGAAGAGACGACGCGGGAACTGGTCGAGGAGATGGACGCCTCCGGCGTGGACGTATCCGCGATGCTGGTGGCGGACTACGGCGACCGCCTGGGCACGCCGCATTTCACCATCGACCAGGAGAACTGGATCCTGGCCCAGGCCCAGGCGCGCCACCCGGAGCGCATCGTCGCCTTCTACGGCATCGATCCGCGCCGCCCCGGAGCACCCGAGAAGTTCGAGCGCGCCATCCAGGAGTGGGGCATGGGCGGCATCAAGCTGCACGCCACCGCCGGCTACTTCCCGCACGACCGGGCCTGCTACCCCATCTACGAGATCTGCATCAAGCACGACGTGCCCGTGCTGCATCACTCCGGCGAGCGCTTCCACCCACTGCTGTACAGCCGCTTCACCCATCCGCTGGAGTTCGACCAAGTGGCCGTCGACTTCCCGCGTCTCAAGATGATCCTGGGCCACGCCGGCGGCCAATGGTGGGCCGACTGCGCCACCATCGCACGCGTCCACGACAACGTGGTGGTGGACCTGTCCGAGTGGCAGACCAAGCTCCGCGACAGACCCGAGGAAACCCTCGCAGCTCTCGACCACATGCGCAACTTCCTGGGCACCGAACGCATCCTCTGGGGCACCGACTTCCCGCACATGCGCCAGCACATGTCCCTCAAGGACACCGTGGACATCTACCGCCGCCTCCCCTCCCTCGCCCACGAGCACGGCTACGGGTTCACCGACGGCGAGGCCGAGGCGATGTTGGGCGGGAACGCCGCGAGGGTGCTGGAAAAGGGGGCGTGAACGTATGCCTCGATCCACCAAGACCTTGACATTCTCGCTCTCTCCGGTAATGGCCGACAGGGTCGACCAAGTAGAACGACTCGCGACAAATTCGCGAAGCACTCGATGGTTGTGTGCGAGTCCTCGCGGAACATGATTTGAAGGGTTGCGAAAATAGGGTGCGAGAATTGAAGGTCGACCTTGAGTCGACGGGCAGCGCAAGGTTCTGGCGGTAACCCGTGGCCCATGCGCAGACAGCTCTTGACGTCCGTGTTTCAACGGAACCCCCGGATAGTTCGTGGACGTGGCAGATCAACCCGAACGCAGTCCGCTTCGGGTTTAGGGAGGGCGGTAGGTACCGGATACGGAGGCCGGGCGAAGGCTACCGACTGTTGATAGACGATGAAGCCATCGAAACCGATGGTGACGAGTGGGTTTGGAGTCCAGACTTCTACGCCGGTCAAGTGCGCGCTGAGTTGCTTGGACCCGACGACCGTGTTCGAGCGCAATACCTTTTGGATGTATCTCCCCACCCAGGTAAGGTGGGCCGCGATATGTTTCAGAAGATGCTCGATCAGATCCAGAAGTTCGATCCGAGGCTGGTCTTGGGCACGGAACCGGCTAGTCTTTCCATAGGACACGAAGCGGAAATCGAAGACGATTGGCTCGAATATGCGCGACTGCGAGGCCATGGTGAAGGCTTCGTGCATGCGCTGTCGGCGATAGCGCGTCATCCGTTGAGATCTATGAACGGTGGTGTTTCGTCCGACTAGGCGACGCGGTTCAGTCGCTCAAGCCCGGATACGACTGGTCGATTTCACGAAAACACAAGTCAGGCGCGAAGGTGGCATTAACGGGCTCGACAGGAGGAACGGCGCGCATCGAGCTGTTGCTGCAGCCACCGTTTCCTGCGGGTGACCACAATTCGAATGCAGGCTTCCGCTCGATTTCACGCAGGCGGGAACCCGATATCGTATTGACGCGGATGGATCCCGAGCATCCGCCAAAATGGTCCATTTTCGATGCGAAGTACCGAACACAACGGACCCATGTCCTCGAAGCCATGGCCTCGGCGCACATTTACAGAGATGCGTTGCGTTGGCGCGAGACGGATTCCGAGGAGATTCGATCGTTGCTCTGCGAAGACTTTGACGAGGTTTCCGAATCCTCTGCGAAGGTGACGATATAGCCGCTGTTGTCATGGTGTAGTCTTTGTGTTGCTTCGGCTGGAGATGGGTGGCGGCAGCCTGTCCCTAGCCAAACGTGGAGCCCACATTGCCTGAGAAAACTGCGCTCGATCCGGAGTGGAAGAGACCGCGGCACTCAGCGCAACTCGGGGTAGCCTTGGGCGGCGGCGAGGCGTTGGAACTCGATGATCCGGTCATACGCGGAACGGGGAAGGATCTCCACGCCGCCGATGAACACGGCGGCACCGGCGACGCGGACTTCAGGCTCTTCGAAGGCCTCCATAAGTGCATTCTGCAACCGCCGGATCCGATCCGGAGCGGTCCCGGCCCGCGTCACGAAGGGAATACCGGGGGCGCTCGCCGTGTAGCAGAGCTGGCGGGTCCCTTGGAGCAGGGAAGGGCGATAACGCTCGAGGTGGGCATACGTGACACAGTCGATGGCGGCGATATCAGCGTCTCCCCGCGCCACCGTAGCGACGCTCGCCGGGTGCGAACCGCTGGTGACGATACGCGAGAAAAAGCGGCCCCGCAGGTTGAGCGGGGCTACCAGCGCCCGCAGCGCGTTTGCCCCGGAGTGGGATTCGAGGCTGTTGACCACGCATACCGTGTCGCGCAGGTCTGACATCTCGGTGGCGGGCGAATCCTCGGCGACTAGGACTACGCTCGAATAGTCGCAACCGTCGCAGCCCGGCGCTTGGTAGATCGGCGTGGCCACCAAGGCGAGTGTCCCGGTGTAGCAGCCGACGAGATCGGCCCCGCAGCACTGGCTTAGCAGCAGCCCCGGATCCGTCCAGAGTTCGTGAACGCCCCAGGATCGATTGAGAGCTGCGGGAACCCCTTCCATCCCCGCCCTTCCCAGCTTCTGAGCGACACTTGCCCAGAGGACATCGTGGACGCCGCGCACCTCCTCGAAGTCGTACATGGGGAAGCTCGCCGACAGCATCATCGGGCGCGTTCGCAATCGGTGCTTGGATTCGTCGGGAGGCAATAAAACGGTCTCATGAAGGGGGGAATCGGCGGTCGCCACCTAACCTATACCTGCCCGCGATCCTCGACATCAAGAGGAGCACCGTGCCGCCAGCGAAATCGTCCAGATGTCAGCGTGGATCGCAGGCGGCACGGTGCTTGTTTTGCCGCCTCCCGGCGTCCGTGGTAGCCTGCGTCTGCGATTGTGTTTCCGAACGCCAAGGAGGTTCCCATGACCATCGAGCTCAATCACACGATCGTGCCCGTTCGTGACAAAGAGGAGTCGGCCCGTTTCTGGGAGAAGATTTTCGGGTTTGAGCACCAGAAGCCGCTGGGTAACTTCCAGCCGATCCATATTTCCTCCCAGTCCTTGTCGCTGGATCTGGACGACCGCAAGGAGGTGGAGCACCACCACTATGCCTTCAAGGTCAGCGAGCCGGAGTTCGACGAGATCTTCGGACGCATCAAGGCGGCGGGGCTGGAGTACGGCAGCGGCCCCAGGAGTTCCACCGACATGAAGACCAACACCTGGAACGGCGGGCGCGGCGTCTATTTCCGGGACCCTAACGGACACCTGCTGGAGTTGCTCACGCAGGACTACGCGTGAACCGATTTCCGGGTTTGGGTTGGGAAAGAGCCCGCCACGCCTACCAGCCCGGCGGTTTGGTGATGGTGCCTTGCGCATCCGAGAGGGTGTCTGGAAATAGACTGGCGCGCAATGGCCCCTCGCGTAACGGCCGGTACCAAGAGGCCGCGCTGTGCAGCTCGAAGCTCCGCCTACGGCTCGGGTCGAAGACCCCGACCTCCTTCGCCAACCTTGTTCGCGCCATTCGGATGGGAAGCTGCAAGTCGGAGTCGTTGGAGATAACGACGGCCGTTTCGTACTCGTCTTCAAAGCCGTCAAGCAGCAGGTATGAGGCTAGATTGACGTCCGACCCTTTTTCCTCGGTGTCGAGTATCTCGACGGTACGCGGGCCGGTCCGAGGTGGTTGAGCCAATGGCCTCCGCTTGGTCTTCGCAAGGAGATGTCCGTAGTGGATCGTCAGGTCGGGGATGGTTTTCAAAGCGCGAAGGTACGCCTGTTGTCGTTGCGCTTGAGTGGGGTCACTGGGCCGGTTAGCGACGATCGCGGTGAAGTAGCGTATCCGCGCTATGTCGTGCCGGGACAGGAGAAACCCCGCCAGCTTTCCGATGTCCAGCCAACGGTAAGGCGTACCGCGCAAGGCACGATAGTAGAGATTAAAGCCGTCAATATAGACGTTGGTACGGATAGGACCATCCCAAAAAAGCCAAGGCTGCCTTGCGGCAGCCTTGCGCCCTGCCGCCGAAGCGAGCAGGGGGTGTATGAGGTCAACGTACTCGATACAGTTGCCGGCTGTCAAGCAGCGCGGATGTGGCAAGTTGAGAGGATCGCCCGTCCTACGGCCGCGCCGGCTCCGGTAGCGGGGCGTCGTCGGAGCGGATGGCGATGTAGATGAGCAGGGCGGACGACAGGAGGATCAGGCTCATGATCTGCATGAAGCCGTCGTAGCTGCCGTAAATGTCGAAGTAGACGCCGGCCAGAAAGGGGCCGCTGGCGGAGCCGACTTGGTGCACGATGAAGCTCAGGCCCATGATGAGTCCGGCGAGGCGCGGCCCCACCATCTCGAAGAACATGACGTTCTGGATCGCGATGGTGCCGAAGGTCGGCCCCATGGCCAGCGCCACCACCAGGTAGAACGTCAGCGGGTCCGACATGTCCAGGGACATGAGCAGAGTGCCGACGCCGCGGCAGACGTAGGTGAGGGCCAGCATCTGGGCGCGGCCGTAGCGGTCGGACAGCCAGCCGAAGGTCACCGCGGACACGGCGGCGGCTATGCCGAAAACGGACACGGCGATGGCTCCGGTGGCGTGGTCGAAGTCCTTGCTCAGCGCGATGCCCACCAGGTGCACGCTCTGGAACAGGGCCATGCCGCACGAGAAACGCGCCAGGAACTGCAGGATCATCGAGCGGTCGCGCAGGTAGGGCAGGCAGCTCGCCCAGCTCGCGCGTTCCCGCTTCCTCGTGGAGGAGCGATCGGGATCGCGCGCGCCGACCCATCCGAACGGAAGGGCCACGCCCAGGAGCAGCGCCCCGCACGCGAACGCGGCCACGCGCCAGTCGTAGCTCCCGATGAGGAAATACAGCAGCGGCGCCAGGAAGAACGGGCTCAGGGGCGACGCGGTCTGCACGATGCTCACCACGAAGCCGCGTTTCTCGGCTTCATAGTGTTTGGACACCAAGAGCGAGATGATCACCAGCCCGCAGGCGCCCTTGGCCATGCCGGTCATGATGCCGAAGGTCAGGCATAGCTGCCACAGGTTCTGCGACAGGCCCATGCCGATGAAGCCCCCGGCCATGAGGAGCACGCCGCCGAGAATCACCGGGCGGGTGCCGAGGTCGTCCGCCATCTTGCCGAACAGCACCCCGCCGATGCCCCAGCCCAGCATGGCGAACACGTAGGGGATGGTGGCCACCGAACGCGACCAGCCGAAGGTGTCCTCGATGGGCGTGAGGAACAGGCTGAACGCGTTCATGCTGATGGACGTGATCACCACGACCGCGGCGGAGAAGACGACGATGAGGGCGCGCGGGATTCGCATGGGTCACTCGAGGTACCCGCGCTCCCGATAGAACCGCGCGGCGCCGGGATGGAGAGGCACGTCATAGGGCGCCTCTTCGTCGTTGGCGCAGAGCTGCGCGATGTTCAGGGGCTTGAAGTTGTCCGTGGGGATGGTCTTGCGCCGCAGCTCCAGGGCCTCGCACAGGGCGTAGGCGACCTCGTCGGGCATGTCCTTTCGCACCACCATGGGCCAGCCGCTGAAGTCGACGGTGGTGACGTCCTCGGTCATGCCCTTGAAGTGGGTCCTGGGCAACAGCGCCTCGCGGTACCCCATGGCCTTGAGCCGGCGCAGCACCGCGCCGTCGATGGAGAGGTAGCGGAAGCCGTTGTCCACGGCGGTCTGCCCCCAGCTCTTGATGCCTTCGTCGAACACCGCGTTGACGGCGCCGTTTTCGATGGCCGTGCGCCGGTCCGGATGGCTCGGACGGGTCACCGACTGGATCCTGCCGCCCCACTTGCGGATGTCCGCGACGCTCAGGCCCGCGGCCTGGAGCACCGACGCCACGGTGTACGCCACCGGCGTGTCCACCAGGCTGCGCTTGCCCGTGGGACCGGTGGAAAGGCGCAGCGGAATGCGCTCTTTCGCGATCTGCCTGAGCGAGGTGATGCCGGTGGACTCGTGCACGGCGAAGCCCATGACGTCCCAGGACGGGAACACCGCGATGGTGCGCAGCGGCATGCGCCCTTCGAGCGGCCCCTTGCCCTTGTACGCCAGGGTCACCGACGCCGACGGATTGATCCACGCCATGGAGATCTTGCCGTCGGCGAGCATCTTGAGCTCGCGGAAACTGTCCGCCGCGAACGAAAGCGAGACGCAGTCGTCCTGGCTGCCCCGCGGCAAGAGCGACAACTGGAGGTAGTAGCCGAGCCGGGCGTCGGTCTGGAGCACGCCTTCCGCCGCCCGGCGGGTCTGGTGCGAGAGGGAGGTTTCGTACAGGCCCGAAGCCAGCTCGAGCATGCCCTTTACCCGTTGCACAGCCGCGTTGTAGCGCCGCTTGGTGGCCATGAGAGGAGGTCTCCCGTTGTTTCGACAGGGCGAACGGCGCCGCCCGCGCGGTTCGGACGCCGGTTCTAAAGGCCGTACAGCGCCTTGGGGTTGTGGTACAGGATGTTGTCCTTCCGCTCCTGGCTGATGTCGTCCATCTTCTTCAGGTCGAGGATGGCGTCCATCTCGCTGGACGGGTCGGTGTGGCCGTAGTCGGTGCCGATGACCAGGTTGCCCTCGCCCGAGTACTTGAGCACGTAAGGGATGTCGTCGTTGGTCTGGCAGGTGACGTAGATGCCGTACTCGGCGAACAGGTCCTTGGGGAACTCGCGTCCGGCCGCCTGGTAGCGGTTCTCGCTTTCCAGGTAGATCCACGGCACCCACTGGGAGGAGGCTTCGATGAAGCCCCACCGGAGTTTCGGGAACACCTGGGGAATCTCGCTCATGACGAGGCCCAGGCACGAGGTGACCGTGGGCGCCCGGAACATGGCGAAGCGGCCCGCCGTGGTCGGACGGTAGGTGTCGCAGTTGCCGGGATTGCCGTTGGCGATGTGCACGGCGACGGCCATGTCCAGGTCGCTGGCCGCCTGGTAGACGGGGTAGAAGTACGGGTCGCACATGTCCCGGTCCCCCTCCAGCGGCCTCATGCACACCGCCACCGCGCCGTCTTCCTGGGCCTGCTTCATCTGCGCTACCGCTTCGTCCAGGGCCAGCACCGGCACCACGCACGACCAGCGCAGCCGGCCCTGGCTCTGCCGGTAGATGTCGCCGAGCCAGCGGTTCCAGCTCCGGCACAGCGCGACTTCCACGTCCGGCTTGGTCGTGATCTGTTCGATCCAGAAAGTGTTGTGCAGCACCTGGACATCGACCCCGAGCTTTTCCATGTGGTCGAGCCGAAGCTGCACGTCGTCCAGCTCGCGCGCGGCCTGCGGCGACTCGACGTTCCGTCCGAACTGGTCCGACAGGTCCCTCAGTTGCTGCTCGCTGTAGGTCGGAAAGCGGAACCCGCGGATCTTCTCGTCGATGACCCAGTACTGGAGCGTGGGCTCCTGGGGCGAGGAGAACAGCGACGGGCGGTACTTCTCCTCCGACGGTTCCAGGTAATCCCACGTGTGCTCCGTCTCGATCACGTGGGCGTCCGCATCGATAACGGGGAGGCTCTCCTGGCTGGACATGGCGTGTCTCCTTGATACGCGGCCCGAGAGGTTCCGGGCCGGCAGGTTTTTCGGGCGAACCGCGCGGCGGCGGCCGGCACTCAACCGTCAAATTCGACCAAGAGCGGGCGTTTGTCAACCGGCCTAGTGCAGGTTGGCGCCGCCGTTCACGAGAATGGCCTGGCCGGTGACGAAGGCGCTCAGGTCGGACAATAGGTAGAGCGCGGTGCCCACCACGTCCTCCGGCTTCTCGATGCGCTGCAGGATGCGCTTGGACGCCGAGCGCTCGTAGTCCTCGAGGGCGGCCTCCGTGGGCTCCGGCTCGCTGGCCGTGGAGCCCGGCGCCAGGGTGTTCACGCGGATGTTGTCGGGACCCAGCTCGCGCGCCAGCACCCGCGTGAAGCCCACGACGGCGGCCTTGGACACGACGTAGTGCATCATGCCGGCGCCGCCGTTGTAGGCCATGTTGGAGGCGATGTTGACGATGCTGCCCTGTCCGCGCTCCTGCATGGCGGGGACCACCGCGCGGCTGCACAGCCACAGTCCCTTCACGTTGACCGCCATCACCCGGTCCCATTCCTCCTCGCGGATGTCCTGGAAACCCGAGCGCGTCACCGGCACGCTCATGAAGATCGCGGCGTTGTTGACGAGTCCGTCGATCCTGCCGAACTGTTCCAGGGCTGCCTGGGCCATGGCCTGGCAGCTTCCGAAGTCGGCCACGTCCGTCTGCACGCCCAGGGCCTGGCCGCCGCTCCCGGCCACCTCCCGGGCCACGGACCGGGCGCCCTCCCCGTCGATGTCGGCGGCTACGGGTACGCCGCCCTCGCGCGCGATGCCCAGGCAATACGCCCTGCCGATGCCGTTGCCTCCGCCCGTCACGACTACGACTTTCTGATCCAACAGACCCATGATCGGTCCTTTCTTTCCCGGCCGCGCGTTGTCCGCGGCAGGTTGCAACTGTTCACTACGCCAACGCTACGATCCAGCACAGCACCACCGCCCCCGCCGCCGCCACACCGATCCTGAGCTGAACCGTCGTGGTTTCCGGCCGCTCCACGAAGAGGGCCGCGCAGATCCCCGCGCCCGCGCCGGCGCCGAAGCCCCAGAAGTGCGCCCACAGGTCCACGCGCGGTCCGCCGGTGCCGAGCATGGCGAGAATGGCTACCCCCGCGGCCAAAGGTATCCAGGCGCGGCGTCCCTGCATCCCGAGGCGCTGGCGCTCGACGACGCCGATGGCGCCGAGCAGGCCCAGGGCGCCGAACACCGCGGTCGAGGCGCCCACGGAGTGGTGGTCGAAGCCGTGAAACCAAGCGTTGAAGAGGTTGCCCAGCGCCCCCACCGCCAGCACCATGGCCGCGCCGAACCCGGGTCCCAGGGAACGGCACACCGCGGTCAGGAAGAAGACAAGAGCGACCGCGTTGGAGGCTACGTGGGGGAAATCGCCGTGCAGGGTAAGGGCGGTGACCGTGCGCCACAGTTGGCCGCGCAGGATCCAGTCGGCCGACGCGTTGCCGTGCTCGACCCAGCGCACGGATTCCTGAGTCCAGGCGGCGAGGAAAAAGAACGCCAGGAGTCCCGCCGCGACGCCGAGCCCCGTGTAGAACGGAGCGCGACCGGGCCACGGGCGGTCTTCTTCCGCCTCCGTGGCGCGGTTTTCGCTCTCGTACGCCCACAGCTCCGTGGCGGCCCGCTCCAGGTGCTGGGACGGCACCGAGATGATCCATCCGCTGGACGTGTGCAACAGCCGAGGCGCCAGCCCCTCGGCTTCCAGCACCAACGCCCACTCCTCGGCGCGGCGGTGGTCGCGCGTCCTGCGTACGATGATTTCCCTTCCTGCGAGCGTCATGGGCGGCGAGTCTGCCTTGTGTGGTTCGTCCATGTTCTCAAATATCGGAGACGGATAACGGCTTCAACAGTCGGTTGCCGCCTCAACGGTACGTGATGAGCGCGATGCCGGTGACAATGAGCAGCGCGCCGGCGGCGACGCGGGCGTTGATGGTCTCCAGGTCCCGAAGGAACAGCGCGCTGAAGAGCACGATGAAGAGCGGGTTCGTGTTGATGAGCGGCACCACCACGGACACGTCGCCCTCGGCCAGGGCGATGTAGCCCAGCAGTTGCGCGGTGGCCGAGACCACGGCGGCGGTGCCGTAGAACGGCAGGCACTTCCGGTCGCCCCGGAGGGTGTGCAACTGCCCCGTCGCCACGAGGCTCAATGAGAACACCACCAGCGACGTGGTGATGGTGACCGCCGTGGCGACATAGGGGTTGGGCATGATCAGGAGCCCGGTCTTGCGGAAGTTCTGCGAGATGGCCGTGAGGAAGGCCGCGCCCAGCGGATACGCCAGGTGAATTGCCTTCCACTCGCTCTCTCCCTCCCGTCGGCTCGAGGTGAGCCAGACCCCGACGACGCTCAGCAACGACCCCAGGTAGACGCCGGCGTCGGGCCGTTCGCCGAGAAACGAGAAGGCGATGGCGATGGCGAACAGCGGCGTCACGCTGCGCACCGGGCCGGCGCGCGACGCGCCCAGGCGGACGATGCCGGTGTAGTGGAGGAAGCGGACGATGGCCGGCTGAATCAGCCCGCTGATGATGAAGTACCAGGTGCCTCGGGTGTAGAGCAGACTTAGCGGAAGGAAGAGCCAGATGGCGCTCCACAGCACCACCGTGCTCAGCACGAAGCCCATGAGCGCGGCGAGCACGACGCTGGCGTAGCGCGCGCCGCGGCGCACCAGGATCGCCTCGGAACCCCAGGCCACCGCCGCGCTCAGGGCTAGTAGCTCGGCGCCCAGACTTACTCCAGCACGAGCGGCGTGTCGTCGCGGTTGGCCCACTCGGCCATGGAGCCGTCGTAGTTGCGTGCCCGTTCGTAACCCAGCAGTGTCAGGACAAAGACTCCGTGCGCCGCACGGATGCCGCCCTGTCAATACGTGACCACTTCACGATCGGGTGGAACCCCCGCCTGCTCCAGCAGGCTGCGCAGCTCGCCGGCCTCCTTGAAGGTCCGGTAGGGCTTGTCGTGGACGAAGTTGAGCCACTCCAGGTGCACGGCCCCGGGTATGCGGCCGGCGCGCTTGTTGCCGCGGTTGTTGGCCCCCGTCCACTCGCCGTCCGAGCGCACGTCGAGGAACACCACGTCCGGGTTGCCCACGGCGGCGGTGCCGTAGTCCACGGTGCACACCAGGTCCGGATTGGCCTTGGGAGTGAAGGTGGCCGCGTCCGGCCTGGGCACGTCCAGGGTCGCCGGACGGCCCTCGTCGAACCACTTCTGCCAGCCGCCGTTGAGCACCGTCACCTTGGTGTGGCCGTAGTAGTTCAGCACCCACCACAGGCGCGCCGCCCACAGCGAACCGTTGCTGTCGTAGGCCACGACATGCGTCTCGTCGCCGATGCCCAGGCTCTCCATGACCTCCCTGGCCGTGTCCGGAGGCGCTACCAGCGGGTACTTGCGCGGGTCCGTGGGGTATTCCGGCTGCTTGATGTAGTGGTGCACGCGGATGCCCGCCGCGCCCTTGATGTGCGCCCGGCGGTAGACGTCGTAGGGGTCGCAGTCGACGATGCGGATGTCCGGGTCGTCGAGATGCTGCTCCAGCCAATCCGTCTCCGTCAACAGGTCCGGGCGCGCATAGCCTGCCTGTGCCATGAGTCCACCTCCCGTTCTGCCGGTTCCGGCGCATCGGCTCCCGTAACCAAGTCGCGAGCCAGCCGGACCGACGTGTCGAATCTGTACCAAATGAAATGACGGCGCGCGAGAGCCGCCGGGTTGAACTTTCGACGCGTCCTGGGCGAGAATGATTCCGGGCGGCGAGCCGGGCCTGATACCGAGCCCAATAAATCCGCGGGAGGAAACGACATGTCACTGTTCATCGACGCCGACGCGCACGTGATCGAGAACGAACAGACCTGGGAGTTCATGGCCGAGGAGGACCGCCACCTGGCGCCCGACCTGCTGGTGTCACAGAGCACGGGGCTGCGCTACTGGCGCATCGACGAGCGCGTGGTGCCCAACACCAACATCGGCCTCAACACTTCCGCGGAATCCCGCGAACTGGTCAATGTGGGGGCGCGCATCGCCCACATGGACGAGCTGTCCGTGGACATCCAGGTGATCTATCCGACCATGTTCCTGCGACCCCTGACCGCTCGCGGCGACGTGGAGCGGGCGCTCTGCCGGGCCTACAACCGCTGGCTGGCGGAGATCTGGAAGCAGGGGGGCGGGCGCCTGCGCTGGGTGGTGGTGGCGCCGCTGCGGTCCATGGACCAGGCCATCGAGGAGATCCACTTCGGCAAGGAGCACGGCGCCTGCGGCGTGTTCATGCGCGGCATCGAGGGCGGGCGGCTGCTCTCCGACGACACGCTCTTCCCCATTTACCGGGAGGCCGGCGACCTCGACATCCCCATCTGCGTGCATGCCGGCGGGGGCAGCTTCGACCACTACGACCTGTTCCTCCAGGACACGTTCGCGCGCTTCAAGCTGTCCACCGTGGGCGCGTTCAACAATCTCATCTACAAGGGTGTTCCGGACAAGTTTCCGGACCTGCGCTGGTGCTTCGTGGAATCCACGTCCCAATGGGTGCCCTACGCTCTGAACGACCTGATGATCCGCACCCAGGCGGAGCTGGCGTTCCGCCGCAAGCATGCGGACAACGCGCTGGCGGCGGTGCGCGGCGCGCCGCGGGAGTTGGCCAACGGCAACCTGCTCAAGGAGAACCGCATCTACGTGGCCTGCCAGACCACGGACGACCTGTCCTACGTGCTGGAATACGCCGGCGAGGACAACATCATCGTCGGCACCGACTACGGGCACGCGGACTACTCCAACGACATGGAAGCCATCGCCAAGCTGTCCAAGGACGGCGTGCTCGCCGGCGGCGTCGCGGACAAGATCCTGAGCGAGAACCCGGCACGGCTGTACGGCCTGCAGGATTGACGCATGGCGAAAGTCTCCTTCGGCGTCGAGATTCATCCCTACTACGACGTGCCCGAACTGATGCGGGAGATCACGCTCGCCGAGGAGCTGGGCTACGACCAGGTGTGGGTGGGGGATTCCCAGCTCATCTGGCGCGAGATGTACGTGATCCTGGGCGCCGCGGCCCAGGCCACCTCCAGGATGCTTCTCGGAAGCGGCGTCACCAATCCCGTCACCCGGGTTTCCGCGGTCACCGCCAGCGCCGCGGCGACGTTGCAGGAGCTGTCCGGAGGACGCCTCACGCTGGGAATCGGCAGCGGCTTCACCTCGGTCAACACCATGGGCCAGCGGCCCGCCACGCGCGCCCGGCTGGAAGCCTGTGTCGATGAAATCCGCGCGCTGTGCCGCGGCGCGCGCGTGCCCGCCGGTTCCGAGGACATGCGCCTCATGTTCGCGGCGCCGGAGAAGTGCCCGCCCATCGCGGTGGCGGCCAGCGGACCCAAGATGTTGCGACTCGCCGGGCGCATCGGCGACGGGGTGATCCTGGCCCGGGTCGCCATGGAGGGGGACATGCTCGCGCGGATGCTGGAGTGCGTGAACGACGGCCGTCGGCAAGAGCGCCGGGAAACCGAGCCCTTCCAAACGTTTCTTTCGGTCTCCGCGGCCGTGGACGAGGACGGGTCCAAGGCGGTGTCGGTGGTGCGGCCGCACGTGGCCCGGTCCATCCTCAAGCCGTTCTGGGGGCTGAGCCCCGCGGCCGCCGCGGCGGCGGAACGGATGACCGGCCGCTACGACAACTACCAGCACCTGAACCCCAACGCCGCCCATGCCGACGCCGTGCCCGACGACGTGGTGCCGGAGTTCGCCTTGGCCGGCACCCCCGCCCGCTGCATCGAGACGGCCCAGCGCATGTTCGACAACGGCATCAACCAGATCACCATCCGTCCCTACGCCGTGGACGGCCGGCCCCGGGCCAGCATGATCCGCGCCTTCGCCGAGCAGGTGATGCAGCCCATGCTGCGCGCTGACCGATGAACCTCGTCTTCCTCGCCGCCGCGCACTTCCTCGATCATCTCTTCATGCTGATCTTCGCGACGGTGGCGGCCTTGCGCCTCGCGCACGAATGGAACATGAGCTACGCGGCCCTGATCCCCTATGCCACGCCCGGTTTCGTGGCCTTCGGGGTCGGCGCCATCGTGGCCGGGTGGATCGGCGACAAGTGGAGCCGGCCGGGCATGATCACCATCTTCTTCGTCGGCATCGGCGTGGCCTCGATTCTCACCGCGCTGGCCGACACGCCCTTCGAGATCGCGCTGGGGCTGCTGGCCGTCGGCATTTTCGCCGCCATCTACCACCCCGTCGGCATCGCCATGGTCATACAGGGACGGCGGAAGACCGGCATCCCCATCGCCGTCAACGGCGTCTTCGGCAACCTCGGGGTCGCCGCCGCCGCGCTGCTCACCGGCTACCTCATCGACACCGGCGGCTGGCGCAGCGCTTTCGTCGTGCCCGGCGCGGTCTCCGTCGTTCTCGGGATCGCCTACGGAGTCCTGGTATGGGCGCGGCAGGGGAGTGGGGGTGCGGGCCTGGCGGACGATGCCGGCGGCCCGGGCGGCACGTCCACGGTGGACGCGCCGACCATCGCACGTTCGACGTTCATCCGCGTCCTCTGCATCATCGTGTTCACCACCGCCATCGGCGGCCTCGTGTTCCAGAGCACCACCTTCGCGCTGCCGAAGATCTTCGACGAGCGGCTCGGCGATCTCGCCGGCTCCGCCACCGCCGTGGGCGGCTACGCATTTCTGGTGTTCGCCATCGCGGCCTTGGCCCAGCTCGTGGTGGGGTACCTCGTCGACCGCCACTCCGTGCGCACCGTGTTCGCCTTCGTCGGCGGCCTGCAGGCGCTGTTCTTCGCGCTCATGTACCAGCTCACCGGCGCCGCCGCGCTTGTGGTCTCCGTCGCCTTCATGCTCGTCGTCTTCGGCCAGATCCCCATCAACGACGTCCTCATCGGCCGCATCACCAAGAGCGAATGGCGCAGCCGCGTCTTCGCCCTGCGCTACATCGTGACCTTCTCCGTCATGGCCTCCACCTTGCCCGTGGTCGCCGGCATCCACGCGGGCTGGGGCTTCGGCGCCCTGTTCGTGGTGATGGCGGTGGCCGGGGGAGGCGTGCTTGCCGCCGCCCTGATGCTGCCGCGCGCGGAGGCGGTCGTCGCTCAACCCGTCCCCGCGTGAAGCCGCGCCGTAGCGCACTCTCGGCAATCGCCGTTTCGACCTCGGATACAAGCACTTCGCGGAGCGCCTGAAGGACCCGGTGCCGGAGTTTCCCCTGGTGCCGGTGACGGCGCGGCTGTCGGCGGCCCTGAACGGTTCGTCGCTGCCCTGTCTCTTTCGGATCGATAGATTGATAATCGGCTCGGTTCAAGTGACAGAGACGTCGGATTGGGTGTTTGACAAAACGATTTCAATGATAAATTATTCTCAATAATCTTTCGGACCAGGAGGAACTAAGCTCGTGCGCGATGCTCGCGCCGAGGGGGTCGAGGAGCATGAATTGACCGGCCAAGGTCGTGGCGGGTGATCCGGTGAAGAAGTCTTGACAAGGACCTTTAGATGATAAAGAAATCTCGCTATCGAATTACTTTTCGTGAAAGGAGAACGCATACCGTGAGAATCGAGAAACTCAAACCGCTTGCAACACTGATTATTTCATTGGGTTTGTTGTTCGCCGTCGGCCTGGCCACGGCGGCAGAGAACTCAACTTCCGTTTCAGGCCGCCTGCTGGTGGGCGACGGCGAGACCAGCAAGATGTCGATCATCGACCTGAAAAAGGGCACCGTACAGCAGGACGCCTTTGACATGGGGTCCCGGGCCGGCCGCATCTACGCGACGAAGAGCGGACGCTACGCCCTCGCGGTCTCCAGCGACGCTAATACGGTGCACGTCTTCGACGGCGGCATCTACCTGGAAAAACACGGCGACCACTTCGACCGGGTGAGCGGGCCGGTCAAGCAAATCGATGTGGACCTGACCGGCGAGCGCCCGGTGCACTTGTATGTCAGTGGCAAGTGGTCCGCCATATTCTACGACGGATCCGGCGACGTGGTGCTGCTCAACGAGGAGGAACTTGAGAAGAAGCGAGCCAACTACAAGCCGCCGAAGCTCAACGCGGGTGCCCACCACGGCGGGGCGGTGCCATTGGCACATGACCTGTTCGCGGTCACCCTCCAGCACCCCGACTTTGCGGCCAACCCCAAGGACTACCGTCTCCCCATCGGCGCCAAGATCGTCGACCTGTCGGGGAAGGAACTGCATCGCCAGGAGGGCTGCAAGGATCTACACGGCGACGCCGGAAACGGCCACGTGGCGGCCTTCGCCTGCAGGGGCGGCGTCCTCACGCTGGAAGCGGACCACGGCAAGTACAAGGGGAGGTTCATCCCGTTTCCGGAGGGTGTAGACAAGGAACTCCGCTTGACCGCGATCTGGGGCTACTCCGGTCTGGACCACTTCTTCCCTCTCGGTTCCGCGGCTGGCGTGTACGCCGTGGATGCCAAGAAAGGCGTCATGAAGCAGTTGGTCTCCGCTTCGGACGCACTGAAGCCCGTCAACGCCGGGATGAGCCACGACGGCAAGGCTCTGCTGGTGGTGATGAGCGACGGCGAGTTGCGCAAGTACGACACTCGCAAGCTCGATCTGTTGGCCTCGGCGCGCGATTTCCTGGCGACTCCGGTAGAGACGGGCTTCTGGGCGCGCCCCCACGTGACCACCATTCCCGGCGCGGTGTTCATCACCGATTCGGTGGGTGGCAAGGTGCTGCAACTGGACGACAAGAACCTGAAGGTCGTCAAGAGCTGGAAGATCGCCGGCAACCCCACCAAGGTGGCCTTCGTCGGCATCATGGGGAAGACCAAGGGCCACTAGAGCCAGCGCCTCCCATTACCCCCGGCCCCGGCGCGCCGCGCGCTTTCCCTGCGTGCGGCCCCGTCGGGGCCGGGTCCCCCGCCTGCGGACACTAGTGTGGTGTCTGGTTAATTCGCAGCATAATATGCGGGTCTTTTCTGTATTAAGATCACTTTTTAGCATATTTATCAATGAGTTATGTATACTTCACATAGGCTGTAATCGTACCGTAATCGGATTGGATCTATCCGCTGGCAGCGCAAGTGCACGCATGCGCGTCGTTCAATCTGTTCGCGCACGGCAATTTCACGGGCTTCCGTGTGCGCGTCCACCCTTCGGAGACCAACTCTTATGCTATAAACTACCGCGCTGGCAACGGCGGGCGCAAGGCGCCCAACAAGCGGGTAGTGGTGGGCCGTGTCGGGCGGGGCGGCGGGCCAACTGCGACACCCTGCGAGAGGAGAACCGCGGGTGGGTGTTCCCTACCCGTCAAGCGCCTCAGGGCACGTGGAGGAGCTTCAGGCGCACTACGAGGCCATCGGGCGGGTGGGCGGAGCGAAGTTCTGGTTCCACGCGTTGCGCAACTGTTTCATCACAATTGGCGAGCGGGAGCTGATGCTGCCGCGGTCATTGACCAAGCGACTGGTGAACCACGCGCGGCCCGGCGACGTGACCGAGGGCTGCGCCACGGACTGGACGGTGGAGCAGCTCCGCGAGCCCGCACAACAGATGGCCGATTGCATCGACAGGCTTACGGAGGTCGACGCGCCGGTGACGACGCCGGCCCAACCGACTGCAGGGTAACGCGTGGCGCGTTGTTCACTACCCGCCGTTGCACCGCCGGTCTCTGAATCTCCGGTGCCGGGCGCATGTTACCTTATTGGAACCGAGGCCGTTTTCGCGTACCAAGGAAATGAAAGGGGACAGGCCAAATGAACTGGCGAGAACACATCACCGTCGATCCCGAAGTCTGCCACGGGAGAGCCTGCATTACGGGCACGCGGGTCTTGGTCGCCACCATCCTCGACAATCTGGCGGCGGGTTTGGGTTCAGAGGAAATCACCAAGAGCTATCCTTCGATCAGAAAGGAGTCCGTGCAGGCAGCGGTGTGCTACGCCGCGGAGTTGGCCAAGGAACGGACGGTAGCGCTGTCCGAGTAGGGAACTGTCCAAGTGCGGTTTAAGCTAGACGAAAACCTCCCCGCGGAAATGGCGGATTTGTTCAATGGGGCCGGCCATGATGCGGTCACCGTTCTCGATGAGCAGATGGGCGGTGCAACCGATCCGGATCTGGCGACCGTCTGTGTTCAGGAGCGCCGCGCAATCGTGACGCTCGATAGTGACTTTTCGGATATCCGAACGTACCGGCCCAGCGCATATTCGGGAATTGTCGTGTTTCGACTGGACAATCAAGCACGTGACCATCTTCTGGAAATTGGAGCACGGTTTCTTCATCAGCTTTCCACCGGCTCCCTCGATGGCCAACTCTGGATCGTGGAGGAATCGAGGATTCGGGTGCGTGATTGAGTAATCCCTTCGGGTCGATTTCGGACCTTTGGATATCAGACTTATTCGAACGCCGAGTTGACCCGTAATCGAATGCGGTGCGTTGACTCCGGGCAGGGGCCAGCGGACCTGACGTGATTGTACCCAACGAAAGCGGACAAAATTGTGCCAAGGCATGGAATCAGGAACACCCACTCGCAGTGCCCATTTCAATTGCTGATACACGATCAGCATGGGGTGGTGCTCTCCTCAGGCAGCGCCTTTTTCTTCGAGACGGCCGGAAACTGGTTTCTCATCACGAATTGGCACATCGTCAGCGGCCGCCATTTCCTGACCCGCGAACCACTGACCCCTTCGTTCCGGGAGCCTATCAGTCTGACCGCCAAGTTGGCGTCATACAAAATTGGTGATCCTGACGGCAGAGAATTCGGAATCGTGCCACATTCCATCCGACTCTATGACGGAGAGTATCCGGTGTGGCTTGAACATCCTGATTTAGGCCCCTCCTGCGACGTGATTGCGATCCCGATGGCAAAACCGGAATCATGTCCCGAGTTCATGCACAACGCGGCAAACCGTATCAACGAAAACGAAATACCGGTTGAGCCTGGATGTACGGTCTTCATTATCGGCTTCCCGCAGGGCATCAGCGTTGGCTTCGGCCTGCCGTTGTGGAAGTCCGGCTATATCGCCTCCGAACCGTATTACGACATCGACCTAGCCGGAAAGCTGCAGGCGTACGGCGGATTGACAGGCGGCACGCGCATACCGGCGTTCTTCGTAGACGCACAAACGCGGGCAGGTATGTCAGGATCCCCGGTGTTTGCTCGCTACTACGGCGCTTGGGATATGAAAGATCCGTATCGCAAGGTTGATCCCGACGAACCAGGATTCTGGGATAGGGACGACATCGCGATCTGGGGCAGCCAGGGCACCCAGTTCGTTGGATGCTACAGCGGTCGTGCCATGCAATCGGAAAGCGAAGCGGCATTGGGTTTGTGTTGGCGCACCGACACAATCCAAGCAATCTGCTGTCGTGGCAAACTCGGACGCAATCCTCATCTGACCGCCGCCTGACGACATCGTTACTGGCTCAGCCGTGGCCTCCACAGGCGCCAAGCCCGGTGGCCCCAGGGGACCGCCGCCATCCACCTTCTCCCCTCACCGGTTGCCGCCTTGGCGAGGCGCTGACCCTGCGCCGGCGCAACATCGGTCCAGCCGCCGTCTACCTCCGGCCCGCGCGCGCTGCTACCCATCGGCGTCGTCGCGCCCGTCGGTCGATTTACTGCCAGTACCCCGCCACCGGGCGCCCTGAGCATTCTCGACCTTTGCGACCGGAAGGGCTACCTTGTCGCGGGAGTGTTAGTTCGCGACCGGCGCGAATTCGAAGCTCGACAGGCTGCCCCTGTATGACCTCGGGCCCACGATAGCCAGTCACGTTATCATGTCGCGCGAGACCTACCGCTGGTCCGCAGTCTGCTTGGTCAATGCCCGTACCGTACGAGAGAGCGCCATGCCAATCGGCCCGCGGGCACCATATCGAAGTCACCAAATTTGTCGGAAACAGAATCGCCGAAGCGATGCGCATCCTGGCCACAGAAACATGCCGCAACCATGCAGACGCGCATTGAGGGCGCGTCTATCGTTTCATAGTTCGTCAAACCACATCGGATCCGCATCCCCCATGCGTCCAAGCTCCGAGTCGTAGTTGAGTGCACCTGAATATGGAAGTATGACCTCGCTCGGAATTGCAAATGTTACAGGATGCAACGTCCCGCTTGAGTCCTCAAGGCTTGAGGTAATCATTCCGTAAGCCGCACCCGTTTCCGGATCAAACACCGCCCCACCGCTCATACCGCCAGCGGCCGGAGTACTCAACTGAATTAGCCGTGTTTCCCTTTCGTTCTGCGCAGGTATAATCGCGCTTACGATGCCATCGAAGAATGAAGGCTGCACAACCCCGCGATTGTTCTGAGCAATTTTGAAGAGGTCCGTCCCGTAGGGATATCCTCCAATTAGCATCCGATCTCCAACGCCTAATTTAGTGGAATCCCCCCACACGATTGACGGGGTGTCGATAACGTGACCGTGGCGGTCTCTAGGAACAAAGGGAATTACGGATAGGTCGACGCCCCCGTCTCCCGTCCTTTGACCGGGTCGAACATACTTGAGGGCGTGGCTAGAGTCGAACGAACAAGCCGTGTGGTGAATCGTGTTCCGCGCCAGTTTACGCGATACAAGTACATATCCCCTCAGGTTCCGGTCGGTAATGTCATCAACTACATGCAGGCAGGTCACTAGTTTTCCAGTGCCAGTTTTAATTGCAGTTCCAACTATGTTCAAGAGATATTTCTCGAACTCCTTATCCTTGTTCGTTATTTCTTTCGCTGTTCCCTCATATTGCCAGACAGGCAGACTTGGATTGTAAACGCCAATGGGCAACAGGCTACGTCCGACTTCTGACACTACACTCGATCGTCCCGTCGAGGCCCATGGAATGATGTTTGCAAAATCGTCGTACTGGCGCCGCGGTTTTCGTGTCATTCCTGGCACCTCACAACTTGCTGGTGGTACTTGCCATTACGAGTACGCCGATCCTCCGCGCCGTATCGGTGAAGTGCTCTCCGTAGCGGCTGATCGACTCCGCGAAAACCTCTGCCTCTTAAAGAGAAGCAATCTGAAATGTTTCGGTCTCCTTATACATTACGTTCTCTGTTCATGCACGGCCCGCCCAGGCAGTCGCCGAGAGTCGTCTTCGACGTGCGTCTGATTCTCCTCATTTGGCTGCCAGCGGCCAGTATACATCTTCTCATAGAGCATGAACAGATGCTTGGCCCGCTCGCGCTCGGAAGCGAAACGTTTCGCCGATAGAACCGCCCCACTGCGCAGTCGAGAGCTTGATGCGACCGGCGAAGTTTCGGCAGCATCGGATCAGGACTCATTGACGTAAATCCCTATCGCCGACGAGCGCACACGTGCGCGTCTATGTCGTAAGTTACTGTAATATCTATTAAATGCGGTTTGAAACGGTCACGGAATCGGCTTCCTTTCCAGCCGGATGAGGAGCGCCGGGGACGGCGCCGTCCTTCCCGTACGTTGTTTCCTCAGCGGAAGGGCGATAGGGCGCCAGCGGTCGGAGAAGGGAGATCGAGACGTTGGGAAGCCGCACGATTCACGGGCGCCTCAACGGATGGATGGCTGTCCTCGACCTCAGTATGTGGGTCCGGGCGCTGCTCGCTGGGGCCTTAATGTGGGCGGTGGCGTGCGCGGTCGCATTAGCGCCCGACACCACGAGGCATGACTGGTACGCCACGAGCAAGCTCACCCTGACGCGGCCCGCAGGGTCCGAAACGCCTCACCCTCGGGCGCTACGGTCAACTGTTGGCCGGCGACGCCCGCAAGCAGGCCGCCGAGGCGATCGACCGCATCAAGCGGGGTCTGACCCCACCGTTGCCGACGTCGCGGCGCGCTGCATGCGCGCCTACGTCATGGTCCAGTGCAAGGCGAGGACGCAGATGCTCTACCGCACCGCCATCGACCTGCACATCGTCCCAGCGCTCGGCACCATGGCGGTCAAGGATGTCGGCTCGAAGCATGTCATCGAACTCCACGGCCACATGCGCGATACGCCGGCGATGGCCAACGAGCGCTGGCGAAATTGGCGATCACGACGCGTTCATGATGGGCGATCGCGCGAGATACCGGTTCGGTCGTTCGCTCAACCCGAGGTGGTCCGCGAACACCGTTCGGACCTGGGTGCTTTTCTCCCGCGGGCACTTCTTCTCTACTGCTGGATCGCCTTTGCATCCCGTTCCAACGCAGTTCCCACCGGCCGCTGGTAACTCCACCCCAACCGCCGATAAACTCGGTTTGTGACGCCCCATGTGTCGTCGGCCATGCGTCTTCCTGTCGGCTATTCTTGTTCGAAGCCGTGGCTGATGAACTTCAACGTACGGGTGTTCTCGGTGACGGTGCGAACGACACGGTCCGGGGCACCGTCGGGAATCTCGGCTTCGACCTCCAAGGTCACCTTGACTTTCGCACCGACGAGGCTGGTGAGATGGGCGACTACTTCGTCGGCGATCTGGCTCGCATCGAGTCCAACCCGCATGGCGTCCAATTCGACGGTGCCGTGAAAACGCCTTGGCCGAAGGGCGACCAGTTTGACAGGTCCGATGTTGTCAGATCCAGACCCAGGGGCGACTGGAGCCGCTGGCGGTTTAATCTCATCTGGCTGGTTGGCTGGCACCGTCGAGCTAGGCGCTTCCGCGTCGAGTTGCCGGCACGCCACTTCAGGCTTCACCAGCATACCGTACGAGCCGGCATCAGGGAGTGCGATCGCGTGGCCCCCCCGAAGCCCTCGGTAACGCTGCCCCTGTTCATCATAGCTTTCGGCGAAAGCGAAGGAATCCTGCCGCCAGTTCAGGAGCCCGACGCCGTCGGCGATGGCCGTTAGCACGACCGTTGAATCCTTAAGACGCGGTAGATAGGGGTATCGGGAGAAGTCTTCAACGATCTGTTGGACCGTCACGTGATTGCCACGCCACAACGGAACCTGGTCCATCTCCATTCGAAGCCGGGTCGCACCCAGGGCCACGACCAAGTGTTCCTCGCTCTTGAGCCTCTTGCATGCTCGCACCGCAAGGGGACCCTCGCCCGTCAGCCTTATTGACTGCCACGCCATCGAATCTTGTGGTTTCGATTGCACGGGCACCAGGAGCCATTGGTAGGTTTCCGGCAGTCGGACCGTAACCGCACTGGCCGAGGCATCCAATTGGATTTCGGCCTGCTTCACTTGATGCGGTGATAGATTGAGCTGCTCTCTCTCCGCCAGGATCGATTCCCAGGCTAGGCGATGTCGCAACGCCTCGTCGAGGTCTTGTAGACGAGTCCTATCAGCAGCCAGGAAGACGAGCGAATTGCGGTACAACCTGGGCGCAGTCCCGCGTGATTCCAGGATGGCTGTCGCTGTCACCTGGGCGGGGTTGTCACCTTCCCGGCTGTACGGCTGATCCCCGCCCAAAACCACGAGACGCGCGTCACGATCGTCAGGCACATCCTGGCCGGACTGTGGCAAGGGATGGACGCGGCTGAAGTCGCCTCTTTGACGCAGGTCGGCGCTGAGACAGTTCCGCAGTTCCTGAACCAGCTTGTCGGGTTCACGCCTTAGCTGCTCCGCCCGGTCCTCGGCAAGCTTGGTGACCGTGGGCTGGGTTGAGTACCAGTAACGATTGCCGTCCTGGTACAAGTAGGTAGCCGCCCCTGCCAAACGTCTCAGAGCATCCCCGAACACTGCGGGCGACTCGCCCGGCAAGACGCACCCGAGCTTGACGCGACGGTCTTCTAATCCGCGGTTTGCGGCCTCCAGTGCGGGAGCGGAACCGAGATAGATGGTTCGGGCCACCCGGCGCGCAGCCGAGAACTTGCCCAGATTGGGCGTCTCCCTGTCGATTCGCAACGGCAACGAACTGGGGCCGGCAACATCTTTTTCGAGGATCGGCACCCAGTTGTCCGGCAGATAGCGCGTAAGCTCGAACTGCACCCGGTTATCATCAATCGAGACGTGGGCAGGAAGAATTAGAGGATTTGGATCGCCGTTCTCCCACAGGCTGTGAATAACCGCGGCCATCAGGCGGAGAACGCCGCGCGTACGCTGGAAGCTCGCCAAGGTGGACCAATCCGAATAGAGGCGGTCGAAGACTTCAGGGTGAATCGGATAGGCGGCCCGGATCCGCTTTTCGTAGTCCGCATCCCGACACTCCACCGGAAACTCCTGCTGCTGGGTTCGGTAGAGGTCGGCGAAGCCTCGCGCCACCACGTCCCGGTCCTTGAACCGCCCCGGGTCGGTGAGGGGCTCGAACAGGCGCCGCCGAACGATCTCGAAACCCTCATCTGCGCTAGCCGGACGCCAAGACGATTCGACACGGGCCACCACGTTGCGTAGCCGGACGAGAGCCTCGCGACCGCGCTGTCCACCCACCTCCACGTCATCCACATGAGGCGAACCACCTGAATCCGACGCCGGCAGGCTGATGACTAGAAGGCAGTTCCTGGCCGCTCTCGCTGCTTCGGTGAGCGTCTGGGCAAAGGTGAACTGAGTTTCGAAGCTCCCGGCGGGCAGGTCGCTCTGATCGTGAAGTTGGCGCGCATAGGCGACCCACTCGTCGATCAGGATCATGCAGGGACCATATTCGTTGAGAAGCTCCCGCAGCACGTCGCCCGGACTCGTGGCCCTCTCGTCGTCCGCTTGAACCCGGTCGAAAGCGCTCTTGCCGAGCTGCCAAGCCAACTCACCCCATAGGGTTCGAACCGTCGTGCCATCCGGTTTGATTGAAGGATTTCCGGGAGATATCTTGTTGCCCACCAACACGATCCGTGCGACAGATGGCAGTCGGTCCGCGCCGGCATCCTGCATGATCTGCTCCACATCCATCAAGTCGCTGGTGGTAGCACCCGAGAACAGGTGATACAGCGCAAGCATCGAGTGGGTTTTCCCGCCCCCGAAGTTGGTCTGAAGGTCCACCACGGGGTCGCCGTCATTCCCGGTCAAGCGTTGCACGGCCCTCACCAGTAGCCGCTTCAGACTCTCCGTGAGGTACGTACGCCGGAAGAACTCCACCGGGTCCCGATAGTCGTCGGTCCCCTCGCCCAGGTACACCTGCCACAGGTCAGCGGCAAACTCGGCCTGCTGATAGCGGCCACTGGCCACATCCGCGTGCGGCGTGATCACCTCGCGCCACGGCTTGAGGCCGGCCGTTGCTCCGCTCTCGATGGCCGCACCTACCTGCTTGCGGCGCTCTCCCCGTGTCTGTTCATCGAACCGGACGCGTAAGAGTTCCATCTTGAGCTTGTCCAATTCTTCGGACTGTGGCGCCGACACGGCCGCCAGAAGACGACTGGCCGAGTCCAGCGCCCGATAGGCATCGTCGCTAGAGATGCTTTCCTGGTGCGCCCACTTATTGCGCCACCCACGCAGCTCGGACACGAGACTCCGTTCCGCATTCCCCAGGATGTTCCGAAACACTAACTGCCAGTTGTCCCAAATCAGCTTCAGCAGACCCGCAACGTCCTGCTCGGACAAGGGCTTGCTCGGTGCAGCGGTGCCTTCTGCGGCGTTCTTGTCCTTTAACTCCCGTCCGACGAAGGGCACGAGGCCGTCTCGGAGCACCTCCATCGCCTTACCGACTCGTTCGTGATTGGTTATCGCCATCCGTCGCCTCGGTTCGCTCCCAGTATCGTCTCACGGCTCATCCGCAGTCCATTCCACAGGATTGTTCAGCGGGCGGCCAGTTCGCGCTTCAAGTCGGCAAACGCCGCCTCTTCGAGATCGAGGCGGTCACGAATGATGCGTTCGATCCACGCGTCGATACTCTTCTCACGGTGGAGGCGCGCGAAGAAGGCGGCTCGCGTGGCAAGCTGCGCGGACAACGGTACGTTCGTGGCTTTGCCCTTCCTGCCACGGATAGGTTTTCCCCAGGCCGCGTCATCGTCTGCCTGAGCAACGACGATGTCGTCAATTTCTCTCTCGCTTAAGGGTGTTTTCTTTTTTCTCATATCGGCCATCCTGTAATGATCCGGACAATATCGCCCGGCTTCAGTTGAAAAATGATTTTTAGGCGCCTTCCGCCCACCGTTCGTCCCAGCAGTTGGTAGCGGTCTTTATACGACTTGTTGCGACGTATCTCGAAATCCGAAAAGAAACACTCGACTGCTTCCTCGAAAGTGACCTTGTGAGAGGCAAGTTCATCCCGCTCAAAGTCATACTCAAAGTCGACCGGCGTGAAACGTGCCCAGTTTACCATTCCGCAGATTGCCCCCTACTTGCGGGGTCACTCAAACCAGTGCCCCAGAGTCATAGCAACTCGCCCTGCTCCAACGAGCGGGCCAAGCGGCTAATCTCCGGCCAGCTCTGGACAAGAGAATTATACGATAACGCTTCCGCGGGACGGCCCTTCCTTTCGGCGATGCTGTAAAGGCGATAAGCGAGTTCACGCGCGGCCTCTCCCACCTCTCCGAGTCGTCTAAGGAGCGCCGCAGCTTGGGTCTCGCCGCCGCTCTCCAGAACGCGTACGAGTTGGTGTACGACTTCCCACGCCGTCAGTCGCGAGTCGGAGGTTGGATCCCAATCGTCCGTCAATTCGTTGGGGCGGAGAAGTCGCACCTTGCCTCCATGGGAGGCCAGGATGCCCCCCTGAGCGATACCCGCAATGCTGGTGTTCTTAGCCTTGGACAGCGTCTCGGCCACGCCGTAGTCGCCCTCGCCGAAGCCCTGATGCTCGAACCAAGCCAACGCCCAACGGCTGTCCGCGTCGAACTCGCCTTCCTGTTCAGCGAGAGTTTCATCAAGAGTCTGGTTGATGAGTGCCAAAGCGTCCCGGACGGGTACCTGCTTGCCCTCGGCGTCGAGCACCTTGGCGTAGCGTGTGTAAACCGCCATTCCCGGCCCGATGGCCGCCTGGG
>JAPPNE010000154.1 GCA_028818775.1 Deltaproteobacteria bacterium
GCATCGTGCAGGAGATGCAGACCTCGCTCTTCCGCACCGGCTTCTCCACCATCATACGGGAATCGCACGACGCCAGTTGCGCGATCCTGAACACCCGGGCCGAGGTCATCGCCCAGCACGTGGTGCTCCCGCTCCACATGGGCGCCTTTCCCGCATGCGCCGAGGGCCTGCTGGAACGGTTTTCCCCGGAATATCTGCAAGAGGGCGACGCGTACATCGTCAACCACCCCTACCGCGGCGGCAGCCCCCACGCACCGGACATGGGCGTGCTGACCCCCGTCTTCTACCAGGGCGAGTGGGTGGGCTTCTGCGCCAGCATGGCGCACAAGAGCGACATCGGCGGCACGGTGCCGGGCAGCGGCTCGGGCACGGCGAGGGAGATCTTCCAGGAAGGCCTGCACCTGCCCGCGGTGAAGTTCATGGACGCCGGCAGGCCGGTGCGCGAGCTGGAGTGGTTCATCCACGCCAACAGCCGTACGCCCGAGGTGGTGGTGGGCGACATCCGCGGCCAGGTGGGCGCCAACCGGCTGGGCGAACGGCGCATGGCCGAGTTGCTGGACAAGTACGGCAAAAACACGGTCATGGCCGCCACCGAGGAGCTGGCCGGTCACGCCGAGCGGCGCCTCCGGCAGGTCATCGCCTCCTGGCCCGACGGCCGGTACCAAGGCGAGGCGTGCGTCGACAACGACGGCATCGACCTCGACAAACCCGTGCGCATCCGTGTCACCGTGGAAAAGACCGGCGACCGCGTCCTTTTCGACTTCTCCGAGTGCAGTCCCCAGACCACCGGCCCCGCCAACATCCGCCCGCCCTTGGTGCGGGCCTGCTGCTACTACTGCCTCATCGCTCTCGTGGACCCGTTCCTGCCCATCAACCAAGGCTTGGCGCGGGTGGTGGAAACCCGCTTCCGCCAGGGGACCGTGGTCTGTCCCGACTACCCCGCCGCGGTGAACGCCTACATGCCCACCGCGCTGGTGGTGGCCGAGGCCGTGCTTCAGGCCATGGGCTCCCTGGTCCCCGGCAAGACCATCGCCGAGGGCTCCGGCAGCGGCGCCATCGCCTTGGGCGGCCGCGCCCGCGACGGCAAGCGCAGCTACGTCCAGTACGAGATCTTCGCCGGCGGCGTCGGCGGCCGCAACGGCAAGGACGGCGCCTCCGCCACCTCCTTCCACCTGAGCAACGGCAAGATCGCCCCCGTGGAGATCATCGAGTCCGAGTTCCCCACCCGCGTCGAACGCTTCGAGCTCCTGCAGGACTCCGGCGGCCCCGGCCGCCACCGCGGCGGCCTCGGCTTCGTCCGCGAGTACCGCATCCTCCAGGACGAAGTGCGCTTCTCCATGCGCACCGACAAGCACGCCCTCGCCCCTCAGGGCATCGCCGGCGGCCACTCCGGCGGCACCGGCGCCTGCATCATCAACCCCGGCGACGACGACGAGCGCAGCATGCCCTCGCGTTTCGGCGATCAGCGCCTCAAGAGCGGCGACGTGCTGCGGATGGAGCGCCCGGGCGGCGGCGGCGTGGGAGCAGCGTTCGAGCGCAGCCCGGAGGCGGTGCTGGAAGATGTGCGTCAGGGGTACGTGTCGATGGAGCGGGCAAGGGACGACTACGGGGTTGCTTTGAGCAACCGAGAGGGCGCGATTGTCCTGGATCGGCCCGCGACCAACCAACTGCGTGGCAAGGGCTGAACGGTGGAATGCAATAACTCTCCCTTGACGGGATTCAATCGATCTCGTCTTCGGACACGACCCACGGTTCTTGAAGCGCCGCGTCGCGCCATTCGACGAAGGCAGGCAGTGCCAGGACAGCACGGCTGTAGGCGGTGCAAGTGTCGTCGAGTTCGACCCCGTACGTATCCAGGCGAGTGACCACCGGGGCGAACATGGCATCGGCCACACCGAAGCCGCCGAAGAGAAAGTCGCCGCTCTCACAGTAGCGGTCACGGCACTCACGCCAGATCTCGCATACCCGGGCGATGTCTTCCGCGACCCCGGGGCCACGGCCCTTGCCCTTCAGGTCCGTGCGACGCAGGTTCATGGGCATGCAGTTGCGCAGAGCGGTAAAGCCGGCATGCATTTCGTTGGCGATGGAACGAGCCATCGCACGCGCATCCCGATCCTCGGGCCACAGGCTGGCCTCGGGGAACAGCTCGTGGGCGTATTCCAGGATCGCGAGGGTTTCCCATATGGTGCGTTCGCCGTGAAGCAACACCGGCACGCGCCCCGACGGGGAGACGGCGGCGATGGCTTCCTTCCAGTTCTCGTCGAACAGCAGAATCATCTTTTCGGCAAACGGGATGCCGGCATGGCGCAGAGCCAGCCACGGCCGAAGGGACCATGAGGAGTAGTTCTTGTTGCCGATCACCAGGGTCAGTTCGCTCATCTCAACATTCTCCCGCCACCCGCCGTTCCATGGTGGAGTCGGCTGCATGGACCCTCACTGCTGCCAACAGGGCATCACCCGGACAGCCTATCGGGGGGCGGAAAGGGCTCGACCGTTTGTCACGCGGCCGGTTTCTTGACCTTGGCAATCTGTTTCATCGCCAAGGCGGCCACGGCCAGTTTCCGGACATCTTTCCAGCAGTCAGAGGACTGCAAGGCCTCGACCGTCCAACTTGTGGCATTTGTCTCGCCACTCATTTGGTCGAGTTTCCGGTCCAGAGATCGCAGCGCGGAGAGTTCGCCTTGCGTCAGGTCGTTCCTTGACACTGCATCGTCGACAACCCAACAACTGTCGCTGTAGTCAAGCGCCAGTTCATCAACCGCTCGACCGTCACCTGCCGCCTCGAGTATCGCAATCTGCTCGCCGGCGGGAAGAGCGAGGTTGAGCACTGCATCCCACAGCAAGGCGAGTCGTTCCTCTGTTGATGCTGTCTTCGGCATCACGTCAACCTCAATGAAGCTTGGTTCCCGCTGGAAACAATTGAAGAGTTTACACCGAAATTCGTCACCCGCCAATGCGGCCGCAGCCCGTAACGCCCTCTCTACAACGCCAAAAACGGGCCCGTTCACTCACTGTGCGACTGCTGAGTTGCCCTCTTCCCCCCATCGGGTTAAAATATCTTCCGGAATGGCGGAAACATTTAAGGCGAGGGCTTGGGCCAAAGAATCCTGGTCGGCAACCGAGGCATCATGCATCACCGGTGTCCCCTTGAAGCAGGTGCATCGGATCATTGACGCCGGCTTGCTGGGTGAGGCAGCAGAGAGCCGAAGCGGCACACGCATCGTGCTCGGGACAGGCCTAGTTGGCCTGAAAATTGCTTACCAGTTAAGGCCAGTCCTTACACCGGAGGGACGACGCCGTTTTATCCGGCGCCTGCTCGACGAGCCAGCAGCCGAGACCGTGTATGACGAGCCCCTTTTGGTCGATTTGCGGGTGATGGAGGAGGCTGTGTTTCGGCGGGTCACGCTCTTGGCAGAGGCGAAGCGAATGGTCGAGACCGACGACAAGGTGATGGCAGGAGCACCGTGTTTCAAAGGCACGCGGATCCCGGTCCACGATATCGCCGCCATGCTCGCGAACGGTGACTCCGTTTCCTCACTCCGGACCGCTTATCCGAGATTAACGGAAAGACAGATCAGCGCTGCGCCAATATACGCCGAAGCGTATCCGCGCCGCGGACGGCGGCGCAATGTATCACCGTCGCGAAGACCCATGACACGCTCGTCTCGTGTGATCCACTCCGACGACCTCCCACCGACGTCGTGAAATTCCTGATCGACGAGTGCCTCAGTCCCGACCTCGCCACGGACGCGCGCAAGAGGGGATTCCTTGAATCGGTGCACGTAACGTGGCTCGGTCTGGGAGCAACAGCAGACTGGGTCATTGTCCGGCGCGCCGTACAGGATGGCTATGTGCTTGTCACGAATAACACAATAGACTTCACACGCTTGGTTGAACGTGAGGCCATACACTCAGGACTCATCTGCCTGAACGTGACACATGAGTTTATGAGCCTCGTGGTACAAAAGCGGTTGTTTAGCCTTGCCCTCGACCACTTGGCCCAGGACGAACCCATCAACGATGTGCTCGAAATCACTATGACACGCGACAAGAGGGTCCAGGTGCGTCGATGGGCTTCATCCGGCCTTTGACGGTGAAACAGCGTGTTCGGCAGCCGACGTCGCCAAGCCCATGCGCTATCCTATCTCTAGTACTGCCTCATCAACCCGTTCCAGTGTATCGACGATGCGCTGCTAGAGAGCGAGACCCGCTTCCGCCAAGGAACCGTTAAAGTCTACGACGGAGCGCTAGTCGCTGCCACGAGTTCTACTACGGGACACCTCTCGGTCCGGGGGTCATAGCTTAGCAAGAGCCATATTCGGCGAAACCTCTTGCTCTCGACGTGGAAGCCCGATGAAAGTCTTTGCTCCAGGTTGTCAATGAGATACGGCTCATCGGAATGGAGCAATAGCTCTACAATCTGACCGTCGACGAATAACTTGTAGTAGTCTCGATAAGGCCAGCGGAGCGGGCCCCATACAATTCCTCTGTTGGTCGGTGCCCCTTACGGGTAAGTGGTCTCGGATACTGTCACCGCCGGCTCACCGCCTCGAACAGATGCAACTGCGGCGTCTTGCCGTTGTCGTCCGCGAGCACCGGGTAGTTGGCGGTGAAGCAGGCATCGCAATAGCCGGCGTCGTTGCCCTTGAAGAAGGTGTAGAGGCCTTGGCGGCTGAGGTAGGCGAGGGAGTCGGCGCCGATGAAGGCGCGGATGCCTTCGACGGAGTGGACGGAGGCGATGAGCTCCTTGTGGGTGGGGGTGTCGATGCCGTAGTAGCAGGGACTGATGGTGGGGGGTGAGCTGATGCGGACGTGGACCTCGGCGGCCCCCGCCTCGCGCAGCATGCGGATGATCTTCTGGCTGGTGGTGCCGCGGACGATGGAGTCGTCCACCACCACCACGCGCTTGCCCTGGAGCACCTCGCGCATGGCGTTGAGCTTGATCTTGACGCCGAAGTTGCGGATGTGCTGCTGCGGTTCGATGAAGGTGCGGCCGACGTAGTGGTTGCGGATCAGGGCGAGGTCGAGCGGGATGCCGGACTGCTCGGCGTAGCCGATGGCGGCGGGCACGCCGGAGTCGGGCACCGGAGTCACCAGGTCGGCGTCCACGTGGCTCTCCCGTGCGAGCTGGCGGCCCAGCTCCTTGCGGTACTGGTAGACGCTGTGGCCGTAGACGTTGCTGTCGGGGCGAGCAAAGTAGATGGACTCGAAGATGCAGCGGGCCGGAGTGGCCTCGGGGAAGGGCTTGAGTGAGTCCATGCCGGCGCGGCTGAGGACCAGAACTTCGCCGGGCTCTACCTCGCGTACGTACTCGGCCTCAATCAGATCCAGCACGCAGGTCTCCGACGCCACCACCCAGGAGTCCCTGTCCCCCTCGCCGCGAAACCGGCCCAGGATCAGCGGCCGGAAACCCAGGGGATCGCGGGCGGCGATCATGGTGTGGGTGGTGAGGAATACGAGGGAGTAGGAGCCCTTGACACGGTGGAGGGCGTCGACGACGCGGTCCGTCAGGGTCTTCTCCTTCGAGGTGGCGATGAGGTGGACGATCACCTCGGTGTCGGAGGTGGACTGGAAGATGGAGCCGGACTCCTCGAGTTGCTGGCGGAGCTCGTTGGCGTTGACCAGGTTGCCGTTGTGGGACACGGCGATGGGGCCGTCGGCGTACTCCACCACGAACGGCTGTGCGTTCTTGATGTCGGTCTGCCCGCTGGTGGAATAGCGGTTGTGCCCGATGGCGGAGGCGCCTTGCAGGTTCTTGATGATGTCCTCCTTGAAGACGTCCGCCACCAGACCCATCTGGCGGTGGGAGATGAGGACGTCGCCGTCGGAGGACACGATGCCGGACGATTCCTGGCCTCGGTGCTGCAGGGCGTAGAGCCCCAGGTACACCATGTTGGCGGCCTCGGGATGGCCGTGGACCCCGACCACCGCGCATTCTTCATGGAACTTGTCGAACATCAGGTCCTGCCTGGGAAAGCGCTATCCGGCGCCGCTTCTCCGAGCCTGTTCGTCACTTAACATACCGCTCCAGGGCCGTCGACCAGATGTTGCGCAGCCGTTGCACCGGCGCGCGCACCAAGTCGTTGATCGCCAGACGGTCTCCGTCCACTTTTCCAATGAGCGCCATCGCAACGTTCTCCCGGTTCGCGATGTCCTGCAACCGGCCGTAATCCCTTTCCTTCAAGGATACCACGATGCGCGAATGCGATTCGCCGAAAAGGAGCGCGTCCGCGCGCCCGCGTTGCTCGATTTCGATGACCGCGCCGATCCCCTCCGGGTCGGGGTGTGAGATGCAGCAGTCCGCCAACGCCACGGCAAGTCCCCCTTCGGAAACGTCGTGGGCCGACGAGAGCAGCCCCTGTTCCACCGCCGACCGGCAGGTCCTCTGCACGCCGCGCTCCAGTGCGAGGTCCACCACCGGGGGTTTCCCCACCACCTGTCCGTGCACGACCTTGAGGTACTCGCTGCCGCCCAGCTCGTCGCGGTTGAGGCCCAGCAGCACCACCAGGTCGCCCTCCTCCTTGAACCACGGGGTGGCGATTCGCGTCACGTCCTCCAGCAGGCCCACCATGGCCACGGTGGGAGTGGGGTGGATGGAGACGCCGTCGGTCTCGTTGTAGAAGCTCACGTTACCGCTCACCACCGGGACCTCCAGCGCCAGGCACGCCTCGCGCATGCCCTGGATGGCCTGGGAGAACTGCCACATGACGTCCTCCCGCTCGGGATTGCCGAAGTTCAGGCAATCCGTGAGCCCCAGCGGCGTCGCCCCGACGCACGCCAGGTTCCGCGCCGCCTCGGCCACCGCGGCCATGCCGCCCGCGTGGGGGTCCAGGTAGCAGTAGCGCGCGTTGCAGTCCACGGTCAGGGCCAGCCCCTTGGAAGTGCCCTTGACGCGGATCACCGCGGCGTCCGCGCCCGGCGCCAGCACCGTGTTGCCGCGCACATAGTGGTCGTACTGGCGGTAGACCCACTCCCTGGAAGCCAGGTTTGGAGAATCCAGCAGTTGTTCCAGCACGCGAGTAATGCTCTCGGGCCGGGGCAACGCGTCCGCGTCCAGGCGCTGGAGCTCGTCCTGGCGCGGCGGGCGCTTGGCCGGCCGGTCGTACGCCGGCGCGGCGTCGGTGAGGGCGGCCACCGGGATGTCGGCCACCGGACGGCCCGCCGACAGCACCCGGAAAACGGGCTCGTCGATGACCCGGCCCACCACCACCGCGTCCAGGTCCCAGCGCTGGAAGATCGCCCGGACCTCGGCCACCGACTCCGGGTGCGCCACCAGCAGCATGCGCTCCTGGGACTCCGACAGCAGGATCTCGTAAGGGGTCATGCCCCTCTCGCGCAACGGCACGCGCGCCAGCTCCAGCTCCACGCCCGAGCCCGCGCGCCCGGCCATCTCCACGGCCGAACTGGTAAGGCCGGCGGCGCCCATATCCTGGATGCCCACGATGGCGTCGGTCCGCATCAGCTCCAGGCATGCCTCGATGAGGAGCTTCTCGGTGAAAGGATCGCCCACCTGCACCGTGGGGCGGCGCTGCTCGGAGTCCTCGGAGAAGGACTCCGACGCCATGGTGGCGCCGTGGACTCCGTCCCGACCGGTCTTGGAGCCGACGTACACCACCGGGTTGCCGGCGCCCCGGGCCTTGCCGGTGAAGATGCGGTCCCGCTCCGCCAGGCCCAGGGTGAAGGCGTTCACCAGGATGTTGGCGTCGTAGCACTCGTCGAAGTAGATGTCGCCGCCCACGGTGGGCACGCCGACGCAGTTGCCGTAGCCGCCGATGCCGCCCACCACGCCGTTCACCAGGTAGGGGGTCTTGGGGTGGCGAGCGCCGCCGAAGCGCAGCGAGTTGAGACTGGCGATGGGGCGCGCTCCCATGGTGAAGACGTCGCGCAGGATGCCGCCCACGCCGGTGGCCGCGCCCTGGTAGGGCTCGATGAAGGACGGGTGGTTGTGGCTCTCGATCTTGAACACCACGGCGAGGCCGTCGCCGATGTCCATGACGCCGGCGTTCTCGCCCGGGCCGTGGATGACGCGGGGGCCTTCGGTGGGAAGCTGCTTCAGGTGCTTGCGCGAGCTCTTGTAGCTGCAGTGCTCCGACCACATGACCGAGAACACGCCCAGCTCGGTGAGGTTCGGCGCGCGTCCCAGAAGGCGCACGATCTCGGCGTATTCGTGGTCGGTCAGTCCATGGGCGCGAACTGTCTCGGGGGTCACGGGCGCAGTGTCGGGGCTCGTTGCGTCGCTCATGTCGAGTTACGCGTTCCGCCGCCGGACCTCGGCGGCCATGGAGGAAAAGATGGTCAGGCCGCCGACGCCCCCGAGCAGCGATTCCGCGGCATCCTCCGGATGCGGCATCAGGCCGAAGACGTTGCGGCGGCGATTGCACACGCCGGCGATGTTTTCCACGGAGCCGTTGGGATTGGCCTTGTCGGAGGTCCGTCCGGCCGCGTCCACGTAACGCAGCAGCACCTGTCCATTGTCGCGGAGTTCCTTGAGCGTGGGGGCGTCCGCGTAGAAGCGGCCTTCGCCGTGCTTCACCGGCATCTCGAGCAGGTCGCCGGGTTCGGCCGCGCACGTGAACGGCGACCGGGCGTGTTCCACGCACAGGGTTACGCGCCGGCACACGAAGCGCAAGGACTCGTTGCGCGTGAGCGTGCCGGGCAGCAGCCCGGCCTCGCACAGTATCTGGAAGCCGTTGCAGATGCCCAGCACCAGTCCGCCGGCCGCGGCGAAGTCGACGATGCCCTGCATGACCGGCGCGAAGCGGGCCATGGCGCCGGCGCGCAGGTAGTCGCCGTAGGAGAAGCCGCCCGGGAGGACGACGCCGTCGCACCGGCCATCGAACGGGTCCTTGTGCCACAGGGTACGCACGTCGTGCCCGAGCACGTGACGCAGGCAATGGACGACGTCGTCATCGTCGCAGGAGCCGGGAAAGATCGCCACTCCCCAGCGCATGGCCTTATCCCGCAACCTCGAAGCGGTAGTCCTCGATGACCGGGTTGGCCAGCAGCTTCTCGCACATGCGCCGCGCCTGCTGCTCGGCGTCCTCCGCCTCCGCCACGTCCAGGCTCAGCTCCAGGTACTTGCCCACGCGCACTTCCCGGACGGCGCCGAAGCCCAGGCTGTGAAGGGAGTTCTCCACGGCCTTGCCCTGGGGGTCGAGGACGCCCTCCTTGAGGGTTACGAAGACTTTGACGAGCATGGTGAAGCGACGCCCCACCCCTGGATTCCCGCTTTCGCGGGAATGACGGTTGAGCGGGCGGCTCCGCAGCCATTTACCCGCCGGTCACCCGGCGGCAGACCTCCTGGTAGGCTTCCTCGACGCCGCCCAGGTCGCGGCGGAAGCGGTCCTTGTCCATCTTCTCCAGGGAGCCCTTCTGCCAGAAGCGGCAGGTGTCGGGGCAGATCTCGTCGGCGAGGACGACTTGGCCGTCGCGCTTCCCGAACTCGAGCTTGAAGTCCACGAGGATCAGGTCCCGCTCGTCGAAGAACGCCCTCATCAGCTCGTTGGTGCGGAAGGTGAGACGCTTGATCTCCTCCAGCTCCTCCGCGGTGGCATAGCCCAACGCCAGGATGTGGTAGTCGTTGATGATCGGATCGTCGAGCTCGTCGCACTTGTAGCAGAACTCCAGGATCGTGGTGGACAGCGACTGCCCCTCCTCCAGGCCCAGGCGCTTGGCCATGCTGCCGGCCACGATGTTCCGGATGATCACCTCGATGGGGAGCATGTCCAGCTTCCACACCAGCATCTCCCGTTCGTTGAGGCGATCCAGGAAGTGGGTCGGCACGCCGTTGTCCTCCAGGTGCTTGAACAGCACCTCGGAGATGGCGTTGTTGACGACTCCCTTGGACATCACGGTGCCCAGCTTCTTCTTGTTGAAGGCGCTGGCGTCGTCCTTGAAGTACTGGATCATCTTGGCGGGATCGTCTGTGGCGTAGAGCTTCTTCGCCTTGCCCTCGTACATGAAGTCACGCTTTTCCATGGCTCTCCTCGTGCGCCTTGCGGGCGCGGTTTGAATCTAGTGTCCTGTCCGGCGCGGCCGCTCTTCAGGCCGCGCCGAAAACCCGTTCGAAGATGGTGTCCACGTGCCTGAAGCAATCCTTCAACTGCCAGATCTCATCGATCTCGCCGGCGCTCAGGTGCTCCGTGACCGTGGCGTCTTCCAGCAACTGCTGCTTGAGGTCCTTACCCTCCTTGGCGGCCACGAGCCCGTGGCGCTGGACGATCTTGTAGGCCTCGTCGCGCGCGAGCCCCTTCTCCACCAGGCGCAGCATCACGCCCTGCGAGAACACCGCGCCGCCGCTCAGGGCCAGGTTGCGCTCCATGTTCTCGGGGTAGACGCACAGGCCGCGGATGACGCGGGTGAACCGGTAGAGCATGAAGTCCACCAGGACGGTGGCGTCGGGGCCGATGACCCGTTCCACCGACGAGTGGCTGATGTCGCGCTCGTGCCACAGGGCCACGTTCTCCAGCGCCGAAACCGAGTATGAGCGCACCAGCCGCGCCAGGCCGGACACGTTCTCCGACAGGATCGGGTTGCGCTTGTGGGGCATGGCGGACGACCCCATCTGGGTCGCGGCGAAGGGTTCCTCGGCTTCCAGCACCTCGGTGCGCTGGAGGTGACGGATCTCCACGGCGAACTTCTCGATGGAACTGGCCAGCACGGCCAGGACGCTGAAGAAGTAGGCGTGGCGGTCGCGCTGGATGATCTGGTTGGACACGGGGTCGGGCGTGAGGCCCGCGGCCTTGCACACGTACGCCTCCACCTCCGGGGGCACCTGCGCATAGGTGCCGACCGCGCCGGAGACGATGCCGCAGCATACCTCGGCCACGGCGCCCTCCAGGCGCGTCAGGTTGCGGCCCATCTCCTCGTGCCACAGGGCCAGCTTGAGGCCGAAGGTGATGGGCTCGGCGTGGATCCCGTGGGTGCGCCCCATCATGGGCGTGTCCTTGTAGCGGTGCGCCTGCTCCCGCAGCACCGACATGAACGCGCGCACGTCTTCCAGCAGGAGCGCGCTGGCGTCCTTGAGCTGCAGCGAGAAACCCGTGTCCATGACGTCGGACGAGGTCATGCCCACGTGCACGAAACGGGCGTCGTCGCCGATGGACTCGGCGAGGTTGCGCAGGAAGGCGATCAGCTCGTGGTGCACCTCGCGTTCGATCTCGCGGATGCGCGCGACGTCGAAGCGCGCGTTGCGGCGGATGCGCGCGGGCACGTCCCCGGGCACCTTGCCCAGCTCGGCCAACGCTTCGGTGGCCAGGATCTCCACCTCCAGCCACTTGCCGAAGCGGTTCTCCTCGGACCAGATCCGCGCCATCTCGGGGCGTGTGTAGCGGTCGATCATGTTCTGCGAGTTCCCGGTTCCTGTGCGCCGGTGTGCCCGAAGCCGCCGGCGTCACGGGTGGAGGCGGGCAGTTCGTCCACTTCCTCCAATTGCACCCGCGGGACACGCTGCACCACCAACTGGGCGATGCGGTCGCCGTGGCGGATGGTCGCCGGCTCCGCGCCCAAGTTGATGATGGCGAGCTGCACCTCGCCGCGGTAGTCCGAGTCGACGGTGCCGGGACTGTTCACCAAGGTGACGCCGTGCTTCAGCGCCAGGCCGCTCCGGGGACGGATCTGCGCCTCGAAGCCCGGCGGCAGCGCCAGTGCGAAGCCGGTAGGTATCAAGGCCCGCTCCAGCGGCGCGAGCACTACCTCATCCTCCACCGCGGCGGCCAAGTCCAGCCCCGCCGAACCCTCGGTCATGTAACGCGGCAAGGGAACGGCGGCCTTGCCGTCCCTCACCCGCCTGATCTGGACCTTGACGTCGGCCACCGCCCTCAGGGGTTGGCAGCGGCGGCCTCGCGAGACGTGCCAGCGAATTGGACGCCGTCGACGCTGTGGCCTTCCAGGTCGCCCAGCAGGGTGGCGGTCAGGGCGCCGGGCGCGAACAACTCGCGGGCCAGTTGGGCCACCGCTTCCAGCGTGACGTCGCGCACGCCGCGGGTGATGTCCTCCACGGAAATCTGCGCGCCGCGGTGCATCTCGCTCCGGGTCATGTGTGTCATCCAAGAGTCCGCGGACTCAAGGCCCAGCAGCGTGTTCCCGACCAGTTGCTCGCGCGCGCGCCCGAGCTCCTCCTCGGTCACCTGCCCCGCGGCCACCTTGGCCATCTCGTCCACGGCAAGGTCCATGACCTCCCGGGCCCACTCCGCCTTGGTGCCGACGTAGACGCCGAGGTAGCCGGTGTCCCGGTAGGGCGCCAGGAACGAATAGACCGAGTAGGCCCTGCCGCGGCGCTCGCGAATCTCCTGGAACAGGCGCGAGCTCATGCCGCCGCCGAGCAGCGTGTTGAGAACGTGCGCCACGTACATTCGCGGGTCGCCGTGCGGCAGCGCCGGCGTTCCCAGGCAGATGTGCACCTGCCCGAGCTTGCGCGGGTGGTGGAACAGGCCGGAACGGGGCTCCGGCGCCGCCACCGGAGCCTGCAACGGCTTGGCCTCGATGGCGCCGAAGGCGCCGCCCACCGCGTCCACCAGCGCGGCATGCGAGAGGTTGCCGGCCCCGGCGATGATGACCCGCCCGGGCCGGTAACGCTCGGCCATGAACTCGACGAGGTCGTCCCGGGCAAAGCCGGAAACGGTGTCCACCTCGCCGCACACCGCCCGCCCCAGGGGATGGTCGCCGAAGTAGTCGAGGCTGAACAGGTCGTGGACGAAGTCCTCGGGGTTCTCGTCCGCCGAGGCGATCTCCTGGAGGATTACGGTGCGCTCCCGCTCGATCTCCTCCGGATCGAACACCGAGTTGAGAAAGAGGTCGCTCAGGACGTCGACGGCCAAGGGCAGATGCTCGTCCACCACCTTGGCGTAGTAGCAGGTGTTCTCCTTGCCGGTGAAGGCGTTGAGCACCCCTCCCACGGCGTCCATCTCCTCGGCGATCCGCTGTGCGCTACGGGTCTTGGTGCCCTTGAACAGCAAGTGCTCCAGAAAATGGGACAGGCCCCCCTGCCGGGGCTCTTCGTGGCGGGAGCCGTTCTCCACCCAGATGCCGAGACTCACCGCCCGGGTTCCGGAGCGCTGCTCGGTAAGAATCCTGACGCCGTTGTCCAGAACCGTCTTGTGGAACATCGGATGGATGACTAAACCCGCTCGGAGGTCTGCTCTTCCTTCAGGGCCTCCTTGCGGCTGAGACGGATCTTGCCCTGCCGGTCCACGTCCAGCACCTTCACCATCAGCTCGTCGCCCTCGTTGAGCACGTCCCGCACCCGCCGCACGTGGTCGTCCGCGATCTGCGAGATGTGCACCAGCCCGTCGGTGCCCGGCAGGATCTCGACGAACGCGCCGAAGTCCATCACGCGCCGCACCGTGCCCTTGTAGATGCGGCCGATCTCCACCTCGGCGACGATGCCCTCGATCATGTCCAGGGCCCGGCGGCTGCCCGCCTCGTCGACGGACGCCACCGTGACGGTACCGTCGTCCTGCACGTCGATCTTCGTGCCCGTGGCCTCGACGATGCCGCGGATGACCTTGCCTCCCGGTCCGATGATGTCGCGGATCTTCTCGGGGCGGACCTTGATGGTGGTGATGCGCGGCGCGTGGCGCGAGACCTCCTCGCGCGTCTCCGCCAGGGTGCCGTCCATGATGTCGAGGATGTGCAGCCGGCCCTCCCGCGCCTGGTACAGGGCCTCCTGCATGATCTCGCGGGTGACGCCGCTGATCTTGATGTCCATCTGCAGCGCCGTGATGCCCTCGCGGGTGCCGGCGACCTTGAAGTCCATGTCGCCGAGATGGTCCTCGTCGCCGAGGATGTCCGTCAGCACGCGCACCTCGTCGTCTTCCTTGATCAGGCCCATGGCGATGCCCGCCACCGGAGCCTTGATGGGAACGCCGGCGTCCATGAGCGACAGGGAGCCGCCGCACACGCTCGCCATGGAGCTGGAACCGTTGGACGCCAGGATCTCGGAAACCACGCGCAGGGTGTAGGGGAATTCATCCTCCTGGGGGAGGACCGGCACCAGCGCCCGCTCGGCGAGCGCGCCGTGGCCGATCTCGCGCCGGCCCGGGCTGCGCAGGAACTTGACCTCGCCGGTGCTGTAGGGCGGGAAGTTGTAGTGCAGCATGAACTTCTTGAACTGCTCGCCGGTGAGGGCGTCGACGCGCTGCGCGTCGCCGGACGTACCGAGGGTAGCCACCACCAGCGCCTGGGTCTCGCCACGGGTAAACAGCGCCGAGCCGTGGGTGCGCGGCAACAGGCCCGCCTCGCAGGTGATGGGACGCACGTCCTTGAGCCCGCGCCCATCGATGCGTTTGCGCTGCTGCACCACGAGGTCCCGAAGCTGGAACTTCTCCAGGTCCCTGTAGGCGCCCTTGAGCTCCCTCTCGCGGCCGGGAAACTCCTCCGCGCCCGTGGTCATGACCTCCGCGCCTACTTCGTCGACGCGGGAGTTGCGCTGTTTCTTGTCGGCGATGCAGACCGCCTCCTTGACCTTCTCCTCCGCATGGTTCCGCACCCAGGCCGTCAGCGACTCGTCCTTCTCCTCCTTGGGCGCCACCCGCTTGGCCTTGCCGAGCTGATCCCTGAGCTTGTCCTGAAGATCGATGAGCGGCTGGATCGCCTGATGCCCCTGGAAGAGCGCGTCCAGCACTTCGTCCTCGGGCACCATCGACGCACCGCCTTCCACCATCACAATGCCGTCCCGCGTTCCCGAGAGAAAGATATTGACGTCGCAATCCGGTATCCGGCTCTGGAGCGGGTTCATCACCCACTCGCCGTCAACGCGGCCCACCCGCACGCCGGCCAGCGGACCGTTGAACGGTATGTCCGATATCTCGATGGCCAGCGAGGCGGCGAACATGGAGACCGCGTCGGTGTCGTTCTCCCCGTCCGCGGACAGCACGGTGACGATGATCTGCGTTTCGGCCTTGACCCCGCCCGCGAACAGCGGACGGATGGACCGGTCGATGAGCCGGCAGGTGAGGATCTCCTTTTCCGAAGGACGGCCCTCCCGTTTGAAGAACCCTCCGGGAATACGCCCGGCGGCAAAGGTCTTTTCCTGGTAATCGACGGTGAGCGGGAAGAAGTCGATCTCCTCGCGTACGTCCTTGGAGGCCACGGCGGTAGCGAGGACGACGGTCTCGCCGAAACGCACCAGCGCGGCGCCGTCGGCCTGCTTGGCGACCTTGCCGAGGTCGACGCATAGAGGTCGGCCGCAATAGTCCAACTCGATCTTTGTTTGCATATTTGTACCCTCGAGGGCAGTGGGGGCTGAAGAGAAGAACGCGGGAAGGAACGACAACGGCCGGGTATCTATCGACGGATACCCAGCCGCTGGATCAAGGTCTGGTACCTCTGAACATCCCTTTTCTTGAGATAGTCCAGAAGCCGCCGCCTTTTGCCGACGAGCCTGAGCAGGCCCATCCGCGTGTGATGGTCCTTCTTGTGAGTTCTCAGGTGCTCTGTCAGATAGGTGATGCGGTGGCTGTGAATCGCCACTTGCACCTCAGGCGAACCGGTGTCCGAATCGTGGAGTCTGAACTGCCTGATCGTCTCGCTGGTCTGCTCCCGAGCTGATTCCATCTGTACCCTTTTCTTTCTCCTGTTTATCGATTTGATGTGCTTTTTAGCATACCGGCCGCGCACTTGCAAAAGCCGCGCCGGACGGCGGCGACGCTCAGCCCGAGCGGTTGAACACCCGCAGGATCTGCCACCTCCGCACCATCGCCTGCCAGCCGATCAGCGCCACGAGGACGCCGTCCGGGTCCACCACCCGGCGGGTGATCTCGCCGGGGTCGGGCATGCCGATACCCGCCAAGGCGCCCTGGAGACCGCGCCTGAGCCCGTCGGCGGCGGCCCGGTCCACGACGGCGCCGCGCAGATGGCCCATGGCCTGGTTCAGCGGCACCAGCGGGACGGCGCCGGCATCCGGCAGCTCCCTCAAGGCGTCCAGGGTGAGGGCGTCGTCGATGCGGAAGGGACCGGACGCCACCCGGCGAAGACGGCTCAGGTAGCCGCCGCAACCCAGTGCGCCGCCGATGTCGGCCGCCAGGGTGCGCACGTAGGTGCCCTTGGAACAGGTGAGATCGAACTCCAATTCCGCCGGCCCCGCTTGCTCCAGACGCGTGATCTCCACCCGGATGTCCCGCGCCTCCCGGCCCACCTCGACGCCCTTGCGCGCGAGCTGGTAGAGCCGGGTCCCGTCCTGCTTGAGCGCCGAATACATGGGCGGCACCTGGCGAAGATCGCCGCTGAATTCCCGGCGCAACGCTTCGAGCTCCGGCGGACCCAGCCGCGGCGCGTCGCGCCGGACCAGCACCTCGCCGGTGCGGTCCTGGGTGTCGGTCTCGGCTCCGAGGGCGATCGCGCCGGTGTAGCCCTTGTCCGCGTCCAGGAAGTGCTGCGCGACCTTGGTCCCTTCATTGACCGCCAGCGGCAGGAGCCCGGAGGCGAACGGGTCCAGCGTGCCCAGGTGCCCGACCTTGCGCGCTCCCGTAATGCGCTTGGCCGTGGCCACCACCCGCGCCGAGGATGGCCCCTCCGGCTTGTCCACCAGCAGGATGCCGCTCGTGACCAGATGCATGATGTCCCGTGGAGTGCTGCCGGCTACGCCTTGGGCCGGACCTGGCCGAGAAGATCCTCGATGCGCCGGGCACGGTCCGGGGCCTCGTCGTGGACGAACTCGAGGTCGGGCACGAAGCGCAGCTTGAGGTCGGCGGCGATCCGGTTTCGGATGAAGCCCGTGGCCGCGCGCAGGCCCAGGAGCGCTTCCTCGCCGGCAGCTTCACCGTCGCGCACCGTGAAGTAAAGGGTGGCGTGCTTGAGGTCGGGACGCACGTCCGTCCCGGTCAACGTCACGGAAGCGAGCCGCGGATCGTTGAGCGAGCGCGTCAACAGCCGTGAAACGAACTCGATCAGCAAGTCGCCCACGCGCTGCGAACGCGGAATGCCTGTCTTTTGGCGATTTCTTGCCACGCCGCCTATTCGTGCAGTACGCGGAGTTCCGACTCCCCAAGCTCCGCCAGACCCATGCGGTGCACGAACTCCATCACCTCACGAAGCGTGGCTTCCACGATTCGCGGATTGCTGCCCGCCGCCGCGAAGCCCAGCAGAGCCCGCTGCCACAGGTCCTGGTCGCCGCACTCCGTGGTGGAAACATTGAAGCGGTTGGACACGCGCGCTTGAATCTTGCGCAGTACGGACCGCTTGCCCTTGAGGGAATGATTCTCCGGCAGGATCAGCACGAGCTTGAGGACGCCGATCACCATGCCGCCGGCCTCTCGGGCACTTTGCCGTTTTCCGGCGGCCGCGCTACCGGTCCGCGGAAAGCTGGGCGGCGCCACCGCCGTCGGACCGCAGTCGCGCGCGGGTAACAGGGATCTTCTCGAACCCTTCTATGACGTCGCCGACCTTGACGTCCTGGTAGCCGTCGATGGCGATGCCGCATTCGTAACCCGTGCCCACCTCGCGCACGTCGTCCTTGAAGCGCTTGAGGCTCGCCAGCCGCCCTTCGTGCACCACCACCTGGTCGCGCAGGAGACGGATCATGCTGGAACGCTGGATCTTGCCGTCGGTAACCGCGCAGCCGGCGATGGTGCCGACGCCGCGTATGTTGAACACTTCGCGAACCTGCACGCGGGCGTGGAACTCTTCGCGGTACACCGGCTCCAGCATCCCTTCCATGGCCGAGCGGATGTCGTCGATCACTTCGTAGATGATCGTATAGAGGCGCAAGTCCACCCCCTGCTGCACCGCCAGGCCCGTGGCCTTGGGCTCGGGCCGGACATTGAAACCGATGACGATGGCGTTGGAGGCGCTGGCCAGCAACACGTCGCTCTCGGTGATGCCGCCCACCGAGCCATGGATCACGCGGATCTTGACCTCGTCCGTGGACACCCGCGTGAGGGCGTCGCCGAGAGCTTCCACCGAACCGTGGACGTCGCCCTTGAGCACCACGCGCAGCTCCTTGACCTCGCTTGCCTTGATCTGGTCGTAGAACTCCTCCAGGGAGACCTTGCTGGTCTTGGCCAGCTCTGCCTCGCGCTGCTGGGTCTCCCGGTATTCGGCCAACTGCCGGGCGGTGGCCTCGTCCGTGAGGGCCGAGAACGCCTCACCGGCCTGCGGCACGCCCTGCAGTCCCAGGATCTCCACCGGGATGGACGGCGTCGCCATGTCCACCTTCCGGCCCTGGTCGTCGATCATGGCGCGAACCTTGCCGTGATGGGGTCCGGCGAAGATGGGATCGCCCACCTTCAGGGTTCCTTCCTGCACCAGCACCGTGGAAACCGGGCCGCGTCCGCGCTCCAGCTTCGCCTCCACCACGGCGCCCCGCGCCAGCTTGTTGGGGTTGGCCTTGAACTCCAGGAGGTCCGCCTGGAGCAACAGCATCTCCAGCAGGTTCGGGATTCCTTCACGGGTCACGGCGGACACCGGCACGAAGATCGTGTCTCCGCCCCAGCCCTCGGGCACCAAGCCGTGGTCCGACAGGCCGCGCTGCACCCGCTCGGGGTCGGCGTCGGGACGATCGATCTTGTTCACCGCCACGATGATGGGCACCTCAGCCGCGCGCGCGTGATCCACCGCCTCGATGGTCTGGGGCATGACGCCGTCATCGGCCGCCACCACCAGCACCACGATGTCCGTGACCTTGGCGCCACGCGCCCGCATGGCGGTGAAGGCTTCGTGTCCCGGCGTGTCCAGGAAGGTCACGCCCCGGCCTTCCACCCGGACGTGATACGCGCCGATGTGCTGCGTGATCCCGCCGGCCTCCGCGTCGGTCACGTGAGTGCTGCGGATGGCGTCGAGCAGCGAGGTCTTGCCATGATCGACGTGTCCCATGATCGTGACCACCGGAGGCCGCGGCTCCAGCGCCTCCTCGGGCTCCGCCACCTCATGCTGGCCCTGCAGCGCGGTCTCCACGTCGAAGGCCACGTTCTCGACCTGGTAGTCGAACTCGTTGGCCACCAGCGTCGCCGTATCGAAGTCCAGCACCTGGTTGATGGTGGCCATCATGCCGAGGCCCATGAGCTTCTTGATGACCTCTCCCGCCTTGACGCCCATGGACCGGGCCATGTCGCCCACGGTGACCACTTCCGCCACGCGCACCACCCGCTTGCTGGCCTTGGGCACGGTGATCTCGGTCTTGCGCTGTTCCTTGCCCGGCAGCGCGCGCTTCTTCCGCAGCACCCGTCCGCGGGGCGAACGGAACTCCCGTTCCTTGAGCTCGATGACTTCCTGCTTGCGAATGACCCGCTTCTTGCCCTTGCCCCCCTTGCCGGCCTTTTCCTGGCTTTCGGATTCCGGCGTCTTGCTTTCGCCCCGTTTCTCGTCACCCGTGGAAGCCGCCGGCTTGGGCGCGGGCGCCGCCTTGCGGTTCAGGTCGATGCGACCGAGAATGCGCGGTCCCGCGGGCCGGGCCACGCTGTCCGGAGCATCCTTGTCCGCCTCGGGCGCGGCGGCACCGTTCGCTTCCACCACGGCGGCGCCGTTGGCGCCGGGCGCCGCGATTTCGCTCCCCGCGGCCGGCGTCTCGGGCCGGTCCGGCTCCCGCGCCGCTCCGGGAGGGGGAACCTCCGCCTCGGCGGCCTCCGCAGCCTCCGCATCCGCGGGCGGGACCGCCCGCGCGGCCGCGGGCGTCTCCACGACATCACCCTCCGCGGGCACGGCGTCCGCCGCAACCGTCTGCTCGGCGGCTTCGACCGGCTCCGTTTCCCGCGCCGCGACTTCCTGCGTCTCGCCGATGGCGGCTTCCTGAGGCGCCGCCGGTTGGGACGGCATCTCCGGAGGCCGCGCCGCGGGGACCACGGGCCGGGGCACGGGGAAGGGAACCACGGGAACCGGCGTCACCTCGGCGTCCGCGACCGTTTCCTCCTCCTCGGGCGGAGGAGCCACCGGGTGAATGGGCCTGCGGGTGACCAGCTCGACCGTGCTTCGGCGACGCCGGATCACGTTGGCGCGGACGCGGCGCTCGACGACCTTCTCGTGCGCCTGCACCTCGCCCATGTCCTGGTCTTCCGCGGTAATGGTCCGGTCCACCACCACGCGTTCCTCGCCGACCGTGACCTTGGGCTTTTCCGTGGCGGCGATGGCCGCCTTCACGGCCTCGATCTCGGAATCGTCGAGGGAGCTCTGAGACTTCTTGCCGCGCACCCGGATCTTTTCGAGCAGGGCGATCAGATCCTTCGGCTCCATTTCGAGCTGCTTGGCCAGTTGATGCACTCTCAGTTTGCTCATTTCCCACCCCATTGAGCGCGAAGCTTCTCCACCAAGTCCTCACGATCCCCGCGGGGCAGATCGCGACGAAAAGCCCGGTACAGGCTCTTCCGTTTCAGAAAAGCTCGCCAACAGTCCTCGCGGTTGTGCAGATAGCCTCCTCGTCCCCGGACTTCCTCGGGTTCCAAACCGTTCTCCGTGATCGCGACCCGACGCATGGCGGTCTTGGCGTCGCGCTGACCGCAACCCAGACAAGTCCGCAGCGGCGCTCGGACGCTCATTCCGTCTGTTCGGCCCTCTGCTCCGGCGCCTGCTCCGGCTCGCCGTCCTGCTGCGCCGTTTCACCCTCTCCCGCGCCGTCCGCCGCCGCGTCCGCGCCCGCTTCGGGTGCCTCTTCACCGGCTTCCGCGGCGAGCGCGGCCTCCTCCGCCTCTCGCGCCGCCTGCTCCCGCAATTCCTCCACGTGCGTCATGGCGGCCTCGAGAATGGCCGCCGCCCTTTCCGGCTCGATGCCGGTGATCTCATGGATGGTGGAGGGATCGGCCTCCGCCAAGTCCTCGGCCGACTTGAAGCCCGATTGGTAGAGCAGCTCCGCCATCACCTCGCTCACGCCCGGCACCGCCGACAGCGACTGCCGCGCCTGCCGGCTTTCCTCTTCCGCCTCCGACTCGCTGCGCGCGTCGATGCCCCAGCCGGTAAGGCGGGAGGCGAGCCGGACGTTCTGACCCTTGCGTCCGATGGCCAGGGAGAGTTGCTCGTCCGGGACGATCACCTCCATGCTGTGGGCGTCGTCGTCGAGGAAGATCTTGGTAACCTTGGCGGGAGCGAGCGCGCGGCAGACGTACTCGGCCTGCTCCGGAATCCAGTGCACGATGTCGATCTTCTCGCCGCGCAGTTCCTGCACCACCGACTGCACCCGGGTCCCCTTCATGCCCACGCACGCGCCCACCGGGTCTACGTCCGGGTCGTTGGAGGCCACGGCGATCTTCGCCCGCCCCCCGGGCTCGCGCGCCGCGCCCTTGACCTCCACGATGCCTTCGTAGATCTCCGGCACTTCCTGTTCGAACAGCTTGATGAGCATGCCCGGGTGGGTGCGCGAAAGCACGATCTGGGGGCCGCGGCTGGTCATCTCGACGCTGACGATGTAGGCACGGATGCGGTCGCCCTGCCGGTAGCGTTCGCGCGGCACCTGCTCCTTCTCCGGCAGGATCGCGTTGGTCCTTCCGAGATTGACGATGAGGTTGTTCTTCTCGAAGCGCTGCACGATGCCGTGCACCAACTCGCCCTGACGGTCCTTGAACTCGTTGTAGATGATCTCGCGCTCGACGTCCCGCACCCTCTGGACGATGTTCTGCTTGGCCGCCTGCGCCGCGATCCGGCCGAACACCTGGGCGTCAATCTTCATGAGCAGCTCGTCGCCCAGCTCCACGTCCGGGTCCAGGCTCTCGCGCGCCTCATCCAGGTCGATCTCCGTCTCGGGGTCGGCGACGTCGTCCACCACAGTCTTGGCCTCGAACAGCTCGATCTCACCGATGTCGGGGTTGTACTGGGCCTCGAAGGTGCGCTCGGCGCCGAACGTCTTCTTGGCCGCCGACACCATGGCCGACTCGATGGCGTCGACGAGGATCTCCTTGTCGATGCCCTTTTCCTTGGTCACCTGCTCGATGACCCGGTTCAGATCCTGCTGCATCATTCTCCCCCAGCCGGGGCTGCGTCAGGGTGACGCCCACTCGTACTCGACGTTCGCCTTGACGATCAGGCCGAACGGAATGAAGACCTCGTGCCCGTCCTGCAGCACCACGACGCCGTCTCCGGCGGCGCCGTGCAGGGGTCCCGCGAACTTTCTCCGGCCGCCGATCATCTCCCCGGTCTGGACCCGGACCCTCTGTCCCACGAAGCGCGCGAAATGCTCGGGCTTCCGCAGCGGACGGTTGACGCCGGGGGACGACATCTCCAGCGTGTACGCGCCCTCCACCACGTCGTAGACGTCCAGCAGGTCGCTGAGCTCGCGGCTCACCCGGCTCAACTCGTCGAGCCCGGGCGCCTCGGACTCGTCCTGTTTCTCCACCCGGTCCAGGTAGACCCGCAGCACGCGGCCCGCTCTCCCTTCATGCCGCAACTCGATGTCCACCACCTCCAGACCCTGGTCGGCGGCCAGCGGCTCGACGATCTCCCAGAGGCGCTCCAATGTCTCGCGCGTCGTCATCGGCACCCAAACCGTCGCCTCAAATAAAAAAGCGGGCAAGCTGCCCACTGATGTTCAACTTTTACACACTGACACGGCCGAATGCAAGCCGGGAATATCGCCCGGCGCGGCTTCGGGATCTTGCCGCATACGGTAAAATGCGTTATATGACTGAGTCATACTAGGAGCCTCATATGACAGTCAAGACGACCCTCAGCTTTACAGATCGCCATCATCGCTTCCTCACTGAAAAGGTCGGCGACGGCGTCTTTGCCTCCCGGAGTGCGGCCGTGGCGGCTGCCCTTGAGCAGATGATTCGGGATGAAGAGGAGCGCGAAGTTGCCTTGGGCACGCTGGCCGAGGAGATCCGGGAGCGGATGCAGACCCCACGCTCGAACTATGTGGCCGCGGATGACGCCTTCGCCGCGGCTCGTGCCCGCCTCCATGCGAGGCGAGACGCGTCAAGGTGAAGTACCGGATCCGTTTTCACCCATCTGTCTCGGATGATCTTGCTGCGATCGTGAGCATGATCATCGACTACAACGGACCAGAAGCCGCGACACGCAGGTTGGCGGAGATCGAAAAGGTAATCGCCGGTCTGCGGGACACTCCGCACAAGGGGAGCATTCGCAATGAAATCGTTCCCGGCTTGCGCGCCATACCGGCCGGACGCAAGGCAGTCATTGCGTTCACGGTCGACGATGATGCACGCGAGGTTCTGATCCACGTCATCGCTTACGCCGGCGCCGACTGGATCGCCCGCAGCAAGGCGCGGGGCGGATAAGCCCATGGCCCCGGAACCCGAGATGCTCGAGCGGTATATGAGCGACGCTCCAGAACAGGTCCCCGCCCGTGCTACCGGGGGGTCGCGAGGAAGCCCAGCCGCCAGATCACGGAGTCGGGGATGGCCTTCGAACGTGTGACTCAGGCTTCGCCCGTGACGGAAGGAGAGACGTGAGATGGCGAAGATCATGCCCACCGCGCCCCGATCCGGTGAACCGGCGGCGGAGATCTCGTGGCAGGATGTGCTCACCAGCCTCGAGGACTCCGTGATGGTGGTGGATCGCGCCCGCGGCGTATCGTTCGTCAACCAGGCGGCCGAGACCCTCACCGGACGTTCCGCGCGCAGCCTGCTGGCGCGCGACGCGCGCGACCTGTTCCGCGCCAACGGGTGGCTGCTGGACATGATCGACAACAGCCTCGGACCCGACGAAAGCACGAGCCGCGCGGAGAACGACTTCGTCAAGCCGCGGCGCGGGAAGGTGCCGGTGAGCGCGCTCGTGTCGCCGCTCAGGGACCGTCGCGGACAGGTCTCGGGCAGCGTGCTGCTGCTGCGCGACCGCACCCTGAGGCAAGCCCTGGAGGAGGACCTGAGGCGCTCGGACCGGCTCGCCCTGCTGGGCAAGGTGGCCGCCGCCCTGGCGCACGAGATCAAGAACCCGCTCGGAGGGATCAAGGGCGCGGCGCAGCTCCTCCGCGCCGAGGTGGCGCACGACGCGTCGCTGGTGGAAAACACCGACATCATGATCCGCGAGGTGGAGCGCGTCAATCAACTGCTGGACCAGCTTCTCGACCTCGGGCGGCCGGCGGGCCTGCACCTGGAGCCGCTGAACGTGCACGAACTGCTGGAGCACGTGCTGCGGCTGGAAACGCCCGCCGCCACCGTCGCCGGGGTGCGCATCCAGCGCTCCTTCGACCCCAGCCTGCCGCCGGTGGCGGGTGACCGGGACCGGCTCATCCAGGTCTTCCTGAACCTCGTGAAGAACGCGCTGCAGGCCATGAGCGGGGGCGGCTGCCTGACCGTGGCCACGCACATGGAAACGGATTTCCCGCTGCGCACGGGGCACGCGGCCGGCACCAGGTTCGTCAGGGTGGACATCCGCGACGAGGGCACCGGCATCGACGAAGCGGACCTGCCGCACGTCTTCTCGCCGTTCTTCACGCGCAAGCGCCGCGGCACCGGCCTGGGACTGGCCATCTGCGACACCACCGTCAAGGAGCACGGCGGCCGCCTGGGCGTGGAGAGCCGGGTGGGCGAGGGGTCGGTGTTCAAGGTCTCACTGCCCGCGCAACAGGGTTGAACGCCATGGAACTGGGCCGCATCCTGCTGGTGGAAGACGAGGACTCTCTGAGCCGCGTGCTGCGCAAGGCGCTGGAGAAGCAGGGCTACTGGGTGGCCGCCTCCGCCACCGGACACGAAGCGCGGCGGCTGATGGACGAGTCCGGCTTCGACGCCGCCCTGGTGGACATTCACCTGCCCGACATGGAGGGACTGGCGCTCCTGGATGCCGCCCGGGAGGCCGGCCTGCAGACGCCCTTCATCGTGATGACCGCGCAGAACACCATGCGCAACGCCATCGAGGCCATGAAGGCGGGCGCCTTCGACTACCTCACCAAGCCCTTCGACCTGGACGTCCTGATGGTGGTCCTGGAACGGGCCCTGGAGCGGCGCCGGCTGAGCCGCGAGCTGAGCGATCTCAAGGAGGAAGTCAAGAAGAAGTACGAGCCCGGCGTCAACATGATCGGTACCAGCGCCGCCATGCAGCAGGTGTTCAAGACCATCGGACAGGTGGCCGGGACCGACACCACCATCCTGATCCAGGGGGAGAGCGGCACGGGCAAGGAACTCGTCGCCAAGACCATCCACTACAACTCCGCCCGCTGGAACAAGCCCTTCGTGCCGGTGAACTGCGCGGCGATCCCGCGCGACCTGCTGGAGTCCGAGCTGTTCGGCCACGAGAAAGGCGCGTTCACCGGCGCCCTGGAAAGACGCCTGGGCACCTTCGAGCTGGCCCACGAGGGGACGCTTTTCCTCGACGAGATCGGCGAACTGCCGCTGGACCTTCAGACCAAGCTCCTGCGCGTGCTGCAGGACGGGTCCTACCGGCGCGTCGGCGGCAAGGAGATGCTGCGGTCGGACGCCCGGCTGCTGGCGGCCACCAACCGGGACCTGGAGAAGGCCGTCCACGAGGAACGGTTCCGGGACGATCTCTACTTCCGCCTCAAGGTCATCCCCATCGAGATCCCGCCCCTGCGCGACCGGCGCAGCGACCTGCCGGCGCTCATCGACTTCTTCATAGCCAAGGTGAACAACGACATGGGCACGCAGGTATCGGGAGTTTCCGCGGACGCGCTCCGGGAGCTGCAGCAGTACGACTGGCCCGGCAACGTCCGGGAGCTGGAGAACGTGCTCATCCGCGCGGCCGTGCTCTCCCCGGGGCCGATCCTGTCGGCGCGGGACTTCGCCCTGTCGAACCGGCAGGAAAGGTCGCCGGACTACGACAGCCTGTCGCTGGAAGAGATCATCCGCGGACGGCTGGAAGACTACTTCAGACGCACGCGCGACGCGCACGTGGAGAAGCTGCATGCGACGATCATGGGGCACGTGGAGCGCCCGCTGATCGAGATGACCCTCAAGGCCGCCCGCGGCAACCAGATCCGCGCCGCCCAGATGCTCGGCATCAACCGCAACACGCTGCGGAAGAAGATCACGGACCTGGGCATCACCGTGAAGAGGGAGCCATGACCACCCTGCCGTCACGGCTGTACGCCATCGTGGATGCGGGACAGACCGGCGGCCGTCCGTTGCCGGAAGTGATCGACGCCATGCTCGCGGGGGGCGTCTCGGTGCTCCAGTTGCGGGTGAAGGACGGCCCCGCCGACGCGTTCCTGCGCATGGCCCTGGACGCCCGCGAGCGCACCGAGCGCGCGGGATGCCTGTTCATCGTCAACGACCGCGTGGACGTCGCCTTGGCCGCGCGCGCCGACGGCGTGCACCTGGGCCAGGACGACCTGCCGCTGGAGGCCGCCCGGCCGCTCATGGGCGAGCGCTTGATCGGCATCTCCACCCACAGCGTGGAGCAGGCCGAGGAGGCCGAGCGCGGCGGCGCCGACTACATCGGCTTCGGCCCCATGTTCCCCACGCGCACCAAGGAAACCGGCTATGCGTCCCGCGGCCCCGCCATGCTCCAATCGGTGAGGAGCCGGGTGCGCCTTCCCATCGTCGCCATCGGCGGCATCACCGCCGACAACGTGGCGCGGACCTGGGAGAGCGGCGCCGACGCCGCCGCCATGATCAGCTACCTGACCCGGGGCGAGGACGTCGCCGCGCGCGTGAAGGAGATTCTGGGAAGGATCTGAAGGAAGGGCGCGGGCTGCGCTTCAGTATTCCTGGGCGTCCGGATAGCCCTCGTCGTCCCGTCCCGAGTAGTCCTCGAACCGCGTGTATTCGTTGAGGAAAGTGAGCTTCACGGTGCCCACCGGGCCGTTGCGCTGCTTTTCGATGATGATCTGGGCGACGCCCGTGTGCTTCGTCCGGTCCTTCTCGTAGGCGTCTTCCCGGTACACGAACATGATCACGTCGGCGTCCTGCTCGATGGCGCCGGACTCGCGCAGGTCCGCCATCACCGGGCGCTTGTCGCCGCGTTCCTCTACGCGGCGGTTGAGCTGCGAGAGGGCGACCACGGGGACGTTCAGCTCCTTGGCCAGGGCCTTGAGCGAGCGCGAAATCTCCGAGATCTCCTGCTCGCGGTTGGGCGAGTCGCGGTGTCCGCGCATGAGCTGCAGGTAGTCGACGACCACCAGGCCGATCTTGCGGCTCCGGTCGCGCAGCAGCCGCCGTGTCTTGGCGCGCACCTCCAGCACCGTGACCGCGGGAGTGTCGTCGATGAACACCGGCGCCTCCGCCAGCCGGCCGGCCGCCTGGACGATGGCGGGAAACTCGTGCTCCCTGAGATAGCCGGTCCGCAGCCGGCTGTTGTCCACGCGCGCTTCCGCGCAGAGCATCCGCAGAACGAGCTGCTCCATGGCCATCTCCAGCGAGAAGATGGCCACGCCGACGCCCTTGAGGGCCGCGTTGACCGCGATGTTGAGGGCGAAGGCCGTCTTCCCCATGCCCGGGCGGCCGGCCACGATGAGCAGGTCCGACGGCTGGAAGCCCGCGGTGAGCCGGTCGAGGTCCGCGTAGCCCGTGCCCACGCCCGTCACCAGCTCCTTGCGGTGGTAGAGCTCGTCCACCCGCTTGATGGTGTCCGTCATCACGTCGCCGATACGCACGAAGGCCGCGTTGATGCGCTTTTCCGAGATGTCGAAGATGGCGCGCTCGGCGTCGTCCAGGAACATGTCGACGTCGCCGCGCTCTTCCAGCCCGCGGGTGGCGATGTCGGTGGAGGTGCGGATCAGGTGGCGCAGGATGGCCTTTTCCCGGACGATGCGCGCGTAGTAGGCGATGTTGGCGGCGGTGGGCACCTGGCTCGCGAGCTCCGCGAGATAGGCCGAGCCGCCGGCGGCTTCCAGCTCCCCCATGCTCTTGAGCTGGTCGCTCAGGGTGATGAGGTCCACCGGCTCGTTGCGGTCCCACAACGCCACCATGGCGCGGAAGATCTTGCGGTGCGATTCCCGGTAGAGGTCGTCCGGGTTGACCAACTCGATGACGTTGTTGATGGCCTCGTTGTCCAGCAGCACGCCGCCCAGGATGGACGCCTCCGCCTCCAGGTTCTGCGGCGGGAGCTTGCTCAGGGTGTCGGTTGCGTCAGCCATGGTCACCCCGTAGCGGGGGTCCGGCCCGCGCCCCGGGGCCGCGCGCCGTGCTCCGCCGTCACCAACGTGTGGATGCCGCCCCGGACGTTGAACTCGCCCTCCACGCTCATGTACTTGGGCGCGCACGCCGCCACCAGGTCGTCCAGGATGCGGTTCACCACGTCCTCGTGAAAGGCGCCCTCCCCGCGATACGACCACAGGTAGAGCTTCAACGACAGCAGCTCGACGCAACGCGGGCCGGGAACGTAGCGGATGCGGATGGTGGCGAAATCCGGCTGCCCGGTCTTGGGGCACACGCAGGTGAACTCGGGACATTCCATGGCCACCTCATAGTCCCGGTCCTGCCGCGGATTGGGTATGGTCTGCAGCTCCTTGCTGGGTTGCGTCGGCACGATGGTCGCCTTTCACGGGGTTGGCCACGAACCTTGACTTGGACCGCTCCGGACTTCAGACTGCCCCGGCATGAAGCTCGACATTCACGTTCCTTCCATCGACGGCGCCGTCCGGGTCGAGATCCGCTCGGTCGAGGAAGCCGGGGCGTGGTCCGCGTACCTCGTCCTCATCGGAGGCGCCAGCCTCGACGACGCCTGCCTGGTGCTGGCGCGAAAGGGGCTGCCGCTCCGCTTCAGCGCCGCCTCGGCCGAGGCCGCCGAGACCCAGGCCAAGGAATACGTCCAGGCCAACTACCGGGTCTCGCGCATGATCTGGTGATAGCTACCGAAGCAGCAAACTAGACCGCGCCCGCGCGGCCTGTCAAGTTGCCGGTTCATTGAGTCACTGCCGGCTGTTGTTGGGTCACGCAGTGGATCCCGCCCAGGCCCTGGATCAGGGCGCGCGCGTCGATGCCGGCGATCCGGCGTCCGGGAAACAGGTCCGCCAGGGTGTCCAGCGCGGCCCGGTCCTTGGGGCCGCCGTAGAGCGGCACCAGCACGACACCGTTGGCGATGTAGAAGTTGGCGTAGCTCGCGGGGAGGCGCACGCCGTCCGCCGTCACCGGGTCCGGCTGCGGCAGCGGGACGACGCGGAACCGCCGGCCGGCCGCGTCCGTGGCGGCGGCCAGACAGCGGTAGTTCTCCTGGAGCGCCCGGTAGTTCTCGTCGGCGGGGTCCGGCTCCACGACGCACACGACCGTGTCCCGGTCCACGAAGCGCGCGAGGTTGTCTATGTGGCCGTCGGTATCGTCACCGGCCATGCCCGCGGGCAGCCAGAGCACGCGCTCGAGCCCCAGCGCCGTCTCAAGCAGCGCCTCGATGTCCTTCCGCTCCCGGCCGGGATTGCGGTTGGGGTTGAGCAGACACTCCTCGGTGACGAGGCAGAGGCCGGCGCCGTTGACGTCGATGGAGCCTCCTTCGATCACGATGCCCGGCGAGAATGCGGGCAGTCGCAACGCCTCGTTCAGCTTTTCCGGCACTGCGTCGTCGGCCACGTATTCCGGATACTTCAGTCCCCAGGCATTGAACCTCCAGTTCACGAACGCCAGGGCACCGGGTGAGTCGCGGCGCGTGATGAAGGTCGGCCCGTAGTCGCGGATCCATACGTCGACGGTAGGGACGTGGTGCAACGTGACGCCTCCCGGGTCGACGCCGCCGCGCCCCAGCCACGTCGAGGCATCCCTACCGGCCGCGGCCCCGTTCACGAGCAGGTGAACCCTCTCGCCGGGAACCAGCGCGCGGATGAACTCGACCCAGGTCAGCCGTACCCGATCGAGGTCGTGGGGCCATGTGTCCAGGTTGTGGGGCCACGCAAGCCAAGTGGCGGCATGGGGTTCCCACTCGGCCGGCATGCGGTAGCCCTGCCGGTGTGGGTCGATCAGTTTCACGGTTTCGGCTTGATCGAGCGTTGCGCCCTCGGATGCGGTCGCGCGGTCCACGGTGACTCCAGGCGGGGTACCCCCACGCCCGGCGCGCGCGGACCTGTCGCTTTCCGTCCCTGCGCGGGCCGGCATCGTACCTTCTGCGCGGTCACCTTCGTTCCCGCCCGCCATCGCCCGTCAATCCGAGACGTCATCCAGCATGTGCCGTGTCAGTCCTTGATAGGCATCGATGCGCCGGTCGCGCAGGAAGGGCCAGTTGTGGCGCGCCGCGGCGATGGCCCCAAGGTCGCACCCGGCCAGCAGGATCTCCGGCTTGGTCTTGCCGGCGCGCGCCAGTACCTGGCCCGACGGGTCCGTGACAAAGGAACGGCCCCAAAAGGTGATGTCATCCTCCCGGCCCACCCGGTTGACGGCAGCCACGTAGACCCCGTTGGTCACCGCGTGGGACCGCTGCACCAACTCCCAGGCTTCGAGCTGGGTCCGGCGCTCGGCCCGGTTCTCTCCGGAGCCCCAGCCGATGGCGGTGGGATAGAAAATGATCTCGGCCCCGCCCAGGGCCACCAGCCGCGCCGCTTCCGGGAACCACTGGTCCCAGCATATGAGCACGGCGACGCGAGCATAGCGGGTCCGGAACGTACGGAAACCCAGATCGCCGGGAGTGAAGTAGAATTTCTCGTAGAAGCCGGGGTCGTCCGGGATGTGCATCTTGCGGTACCGCCCCAAGATCTCCCCGTCCGCGTCGATGACCAATGCGGTGTTGTGATAGACCCCCGGGGCCCGGGCCTCGAACACCGACGCGACGATCACCAACTCCAGCTCCCGCGCCAGCGAACAGAAACGCTCGGTGGTGGGCCCGGGAACCGGCTCCGCGAGGGTGAAGGCCTCCGTGTCCTCGGTCCGCGGGAAATAGCGCGAGCGGAAAAGCTCCTGGACGCACACGATCCTGGCGCCGCCCTGGGCGGCCAGCCGAATGCGCCGGGCGGTGGCGGCGAGGTTGCGGTCGGGATCCAGGGACGCCCGGGACTGGATCAACCCCACGGTCACGCGGTCGTTAGCCATGGCGGAAACCGTACCTTCAAGAGTTCAAGGGACAGGACGGGATGTGTGTACCTCTAACAAACCGACCGCCGAGGGTCCAGTGTCCGACAAACTCGCCGTTGGCTCTTGCGCGCCATCTCCCCTATCCTGTTATCTCCATGATTCGGTTCACACGGTGGGCTCAACCGAACGGTGCGAGGCGATGGCGCAATTGACTCTGGAGCGACTGACCAAGGATTTCGGTACGATCAGGGCCGTCGACGGTGTCACGCTCACGGTCAGGGACGGTGAGTTTCTGGCCTTGCTGGGGCCCTCCGGCTGCGGCAAGACAACGATCCTGCGTCTCATTGCCGGGTTCGAGCGCCCCACGTCGGGCCGCGTACTGTTCGACGAGACGGTAATGTCGGGCCCTGACGTTCACGTGGCGCCGGAGCAACGCCGGGTGGGGATCGTCTTCCAGTCCTATGCGCTGTGGCCGCACATGAGCGTGGCCGACAACGTCGGCTACCCGTTGCGGGTCGCCGGCGTCAATGCCAGGGACCGCGGCGAGCCGGTCCTCGACGCTCTCACGACGGTCGGCCTGGAGAGCCTGGCGGCGCGCCGTCCGGCGGATCTTTCCGGAGGCCAGCGGCAGCGCGTCGCGCTTGCCCGATGCCTGGTCATGAAACCGCGGATTCTTCTGTTCGACGAGCCCCTGGCGAATCTCGACGTGCATCTGCGGGCGGCGATGCAGGACCAGTTCGTCGACCTTCACCGCACGACCCGCACGACGATCATCTACATCACTCACGACCAGGCCGAGGCCATGGCGATGGCCGACCGCATCGCGGTCATGTCGGACGGCCGCATCGAACAGACGGCGGCGCCCGAAACGCTCTACGACGAGCCCGAGACGCCGATGGTAGGGAACTTCATCGGCGAAGGGGTCATCGTGGAGGCGACCCTGACGCAGGCCCCGGTAGAGGGCCATGGCCGCGCCACGGTGTTCGGCCACGACTGCACCGTACGGGCCGGCGACCGTGTCACGCAGGGGCCCGTGCGGCTCTGTCTTCGACCCGAGGCGCTGCGCCCCGACGAGGGCCGCGGCTTTGCCGCGACCGTCCGGCGCACGAGCTATCGCGGCGGCATCTATGCCGTCGAGGCGACCGCCGGCGATGCCGAGGTACCGGTCCGGCTGTGGCTCCGGCGGCCGCCGGCCATCGGCCAGACGCTACGTATCGCGGTCGATGACGCATGGGTGATCCCGTCGGTCTAGGAGCCTGTCGGATTTGGTTTGGCGTCCTTCGACTTCGCTTCGCTACGC
>JAPPNE010000155.1 GCA_028818775.1 Deltaproteobacteria bacterium
ATGGTGGAGAAGCCGGTGCGGAAGAGCGAGGTCTGCATCTCCTGCACGATGCCGTCCAGCGCAGCGCGGATGACCTGGACGGTGATGGGATCGGCAGTTTGGGTCATGTTTGGTCGGTTGTCGTTGTTTGAAATGGCGTCCTTCGACTTCGCTCCGCTACGCTCAGGACGAACGGTTGGCGGAGAGTCTTTCTTACGTTCGTCCTGAGCGTAGCGGAGCGAAGTCGAAGGACGCCATTTCATGTTCGCACGGCCTTTGCGCGCCCCCTCCGCACCGCGGCCGTCCGCGCCTCGTCCAACGCGAATACCCCGCCGCTCTCCACTACGGCCACCCCATACGCCTCAAGGGCATACTCCGCCGAGACGTAGCCGTTTTTTACGTCCCTCAGCACCGCCTCGGCGTCGCGTTCCAGGGGCTCGCCCAACCCGCCGCCGCCCGGTGTCTCCAGCCGGAAGACGTCGGCTCGGCGCACTGCGACGTCGGAGCAGCGAGACGGGATTTCCCGCTCTTCCTCCGAGCCGGGGTTCAAGATGCCTTTGCCGGTGCGGCCGGTGCCGCCGCCGTCCACTCCCTTGGGGGCGACCACGTGCTTGGTGGAGCGGAGTGAGAAGCGGCCCTCTGGGTTCAGGAACTCGTACTCGCGCACGAAGCCCAGCCCGCCGCGGAACTTGCCGGGGCCGCCGGAGTCGCGCACCAGCTCGAAACGGCGCAGCCGAGTATCGAACTCCGACTCGATGATCTCGATGGGGGCGATGCGGGCGTTGGACTGGTTGACGTTGGTGCCGGACACGCCGTCCTTGCCGGTGCGGGCGCCGGAGCCGCCGCCGAAGATCTCGTATTGCACGTAGCTGCGGCCGGTCTTCTCGTTCCTGCCGCCGATGATGATGGAACGGCTGGCGCAGCCGTCGGCGATTTTCTTCACCGGGGTGAGCTGGCTCAGGGCCTCGAACAGGGCCTCCACCAAGGCATGCACCGTGGGGTTGTAGGTGTTCACGGGCGCCGGGAAGCGCGGGTTGAGCACGCTGCCTTCGGGGCAGTTCACCTCCACCACTCGGGCAAGACCCTGGTTGGTGGGGAGGGCGGGGTCGGTGAGGGCCGTCAGGCAGTAGGAGCACGCCGCCCGCACCACCGACGGCCGGATGTTGGCCGGGCCGCGGGTCTGGTCCGCGCTGCCGGTGAAGTCGAACAGCAGCCGGTCCTCTTTCTTGTCGATGCGCACCCGGATGCGCACGGGCTTGTCGAGGTCGATGCCGTCGCTGTCCAGGAAGCGCTCGCCCTCGGCGCTCGTGTCGGGCCAGGTGGCGATCTCGTTGCGCACCCGCTCCTCGGTGAGCTGGAACAGCCGGTCGTAGCAGGCCAGAACGGCCTCGCGGCCGTACTTGGCCATCATCTCGCCGAAGCGCCGCTCGCCCAGGCGTGCCGCCCCCACCTGGCCGCGGATGTCGCCCACCACCAGCTCGGGGGTGCGGCTGTTGCAGCCTATGATCTCCTCGATGTCCTTGCTGGTCCTGAAGCGGTCGATGTACTTGACCGGCGGCACCTGGAGCCCCTCCTGATAGACCTCCCGCGCTTGGCTCCAGCAGCTCCCGGGCACCGGCCCGCCGATGTCGCTCTTGTGAGCCATGGTGGCGGAGAAGCCCACCCACTCGCCGTCGAAGAAGATCGGCGTCATCACGCACATGTCCGGGGCATGGGGGCTGCCGCCGAGGTAGGGATGGTTGGTGATGTAGGCGTCGCCCTCGTGGATCTCCTCCGGCGAATAGTTCCGCAGCACCCCCTGGGCACAGGCCGGGAACGCGCCCATGTGGAGCGGCAGCACCACGTGCTGTGCCGCCACCTCGCCGTCACAGGTGAGGAGCGCGCAGCTCGCGTCCTGGGATTCCCGGATGATGGTGGAGAAGCCGGTGCGGAAGAGCGAGGTCTGCATCTCCTGCACGATGCCGGCCAGCCGCGCCTGGATCACCTGGAGGGTGATGGGGTCTGCGGAGGCCGCGTTTGCCGCGCTGGATTCGGGATGTGCCATGGGTCGTCCTTGTCGGATTACGCTTCGCTAATCCGACCTACTCCTTCGCCGTGATGATCAAGTTCCTGTAGTCGTCCACCCGCGCCTGTTGCTCGGGATGAATCACGGTGGTGGTGTCCATCTGCTCCACGACGGCCGGGCCGGCCAGCTCGTGCCCCGGCTCCAGGCGGTCCCGGTCGTAGATGGGAGTGTCGTGGAAGCCAAGGTCGCGGCCGAAAAAGATTCGGCGCTCGCCGGTGCGGGCGTCGTCCACGCTGCTCCCGGTGGCCTTGAACGGGGACAGCCGGGTCTGCGGCACCCGTCCCTCGGACACCAGCCGCACGCTCACCAGCTCCACCGGCTCGGACTCGGCCTTGTGGCCGTGGGCCTGCTCGTGGACCTCGTGGAAACGTTGCTGTACCAGCTCCATGTCTTCGCGCTTGAGCGGCGGAGAGGGGCACGGCACCGTCAGTTCGTAGCCCTGGCCGGCGTAGCGCAGGTCCAGGAACGGCGTCAGCACGATGTCCTCGTCCGAAAAACCCTCTCCGGACAGCTCTTCCCGCGCCTGCTCCACGAGTTGGTCGAACAGCGAATTGATGTCGTCGGGCGCCAGCTCCTGCATCGGCGCCAGCTTGGAGCGCACGTGGTCGTGCTTCACGTCCGACATGAGCAGCCCCAGGGCCGAGTTGACCCCCGGCGTCAGCGGCACCAGCAGCGTCGGGATCCCTAGGTCCAGCGCCAGCCGGCCGGCGTGCATGGGCCCCGCGCCGCCGAAGGCCACCAGGGTGAACTCGCGGGTGTCGTAGCCGCGCTGGGACGACACCGCCTTGATGGCCTCCTCCATCTTGACGTTGATGATCTTGAGGATGCCGTCGGCGGCCTCGTGCAGGCTCAGCCCCAACGGTTTGGCGATCTTCTCCTCCACCAGCGACTCCGCCTTGCCTTTGTCCAGCGTGAGCCGCCCGCCGAGGAAGTGGTCGGGGTCCAGCACGCCCAGGATGACGTTGGCGTCGGTGACGGTGGCGTTCTCGCCGCCCCGGTCGTAGCAGATGGGGCCGGGATCGGCGCCGGCGCTGTCGGGCCCCACCTGGAGCGCCCCCACCGAGTCGATTCGCGCGATGGTGCCGCCGCCGGCGCTCACGGTGTGGATGTCGAGCATGGGCAGGCTGATGGGGCGCTGGCTGATGCGCCCCTGGGTGGTGACCACCGGGCGGCCCTGGTGGATCAGCGCCACGTCGCAACTGGTGCCGCCCATGTCGAAGGTGATGATGTTGTCGATGCCTACCTTGCCGCTGGCGCCCAACGACGAGATTACGCCGCCCGCCGGTCCCGACAGCACCGTGGCCACGGGGATGCGCGCCGAGGTCTTGAACGTGGACACGCCGCCGTTGGACTGCATGATGTAGAGTTGCGGCGTGGTGACCCCCATCTCCCGCAGGCGGTCTTCGAGGCTGCCCAGGTATCGGCTCATCACCGGCGCGATGTAGGCGTTGATGACCGTCGTGCTCATCCGGTAGAACTCGCGGATCTGGGGCAGCACCTCGCACGACAGCGACAGGCTCGCCTCCGGGAACTCCTGGGCCATGATCTCCTTGACGGCCAGCTCGTGTTCGAGGTTCAGGAAGGAGAACAGGAAGCACACGGCCACGGACTCGACGCCCTTGGCCTTGAGCCGGCGGATGGCTTCCGCCGCTTGCGCCGGGTCCACCGGCGTGAGCGCGTTGCCCTGGAAATCCACTCGTTCGCGCACCTCCTCGGTGGTGTAGGGGGCGGCCAACAGGCGCGGCTTCTCGAAGAACAGGTCGTAGGTCACCGGCCCGTAGCCCCGGCTCTGCTCCATGACCTCGTAGATGCCGCGGAAGCCCTCGGTCACCAAGAGCCCGGTGACCGCTCCCTTCTCCTCCAGCAGGGCGTTGGTGCCCACCGTGGTGCCGTGGGAAAAAAAGCTCACGTCGCCGGCCGGCACGCCCTGGTCGAGCAGCTCCCGGACCCCGTTGAGCACCGCCTGGAACGGTTCTTTCGGGGTCGAGGGCACCTTGGTGATGCTGATCTCGCCGCTGTCCTCGTTGAAGAATACGAAGTCGGAGAAGGTCCCGCCGGTGTCCACCGCTACTCGATATCGCGCCATCGGAGTTGCGTTAACATGATTTGTGGGGGCGTTCAATTTCCGTGCGCGCCACGATGCCGATCGACCGGAAGACCGGGGTGCGAACACCGCCGGATGGGGGTTTCCACCGCGCCGCGCTGCTTGACAGTGGCCGCGGTTTCCCGATAGAGCAGTGCTGGAAAACTACGCGGCCACAGGAGCCGCCGCGGGCCGCGGCGGCCGGAGAGGAGCACTCATGATCGAAGGTTTGCAGGGAAAAGTGGTGATCGTCACGGGCGGCGGGCACGGCATCGGCAAGGCGTATTGTGAAGGGTTTACCAAGTCCGGTTCGCGCGTGGTGGTGGCGGACATCGACAAGGACGCGGCGGAACAGGTGGCCGCCGACCTGGGCAAGATGAGCGAGGCGGGTTCCCTGGCGGTGCGCGTGGACGTGTCCGACGACGACTCCACCCAGCAGATGGTGGCCAAGACCGTCGAGCAGTTCGGCCGCGTGGACGTGCTGGTGAACAACGCGTCGATCTTCGCCACCATTCCCATGAACCGGGGCCGCATCGAGGAGATCAGCATTGAGGAATGGGACAAGCTCATGTCCGTGAACCTCAAGGGCGTGTTCCTTTGCTGCCGCGCGGTGTTGCCGCAGATGCGCCAGCAGAAGTCCGGCAAGATCATCAACGTGGCCTCCGGCACCGCGCTCTCCGGCCCTCCGGGACGCATTCACTACGTGGCCTCCAAGGCCGGCGTCATGGGCTTCAGCCGCACGCTGGCGCGGGAGGTGGGGGACGACAACATCCAGGTCAACATCCTGTGCCCCGGATCGACCCTGTCCGAGGTGAACCCCACCGAGGAGATCCTCAAGATGCGTGAGAGCAGCATCGGACAGCGCGCTATCAAGCGCGTTCAGGTCCCCCAGGACCTGGTCGGCGGCGTGCTGTTCATGGCTTCGCCCCTGGCCGACTTCATGACCGGCCAGACCCTGGTGGTGGACGGCGGCCAGAACATGCACTGACAATTCAGGGCGGGGTAAGGCGGGGATGGCGCATGGCCGGATATGCCGGCACCATCGGCCGGCTCGTTGACCTGCTCGGCCGGGCCGCCGTCCTCACCGATCCGGCCGAGCTGGATCTGCACGCGTGGGACGCCCTGAGCGACAGCCGCATCCACCCCGCACACCCCATCGTCCCCGTTCATCCACTGTGCGTCTGCACCCCCGCGGACACCGGCGAGGTCCAGGCCGTGGTGCGGCTGGCCAACGAGGTCCGGGTCCCGCTGGTGCCCTACGGCGGCGGCTCCGGACTGATGGGCGCGGCGGCCTCCCTCACGCCGGGCATCGTCGTGGACCTGCGGCGGATGGGCGCCATCCTGGAGATCGATGCGGATTCGCTCACGGTCCGTGTCCAGGCCGGGGCCGTGTTGGAGACCGTCGACGCGGCGCTGCGGGCCTTGGGGCTCATGCTGGGCCACGATCCCTGGACCCTGCCGGTGGCCACGGTGGGGGGCACCGTCTCCACCGACAGTCTCGGCTACCGCGGCGGCAAGTACGGCTCCATGGGGAGCCAGGTGCTGGGGCTGGAGGCGGTGCTGCCCCAAGGGGAGGTGTGCCGCACTCCCGCCGTGAGCAAGCGCTCCACGGGCGTCGATCTCAAGCACCTGTTCATCGGCGGCGAAGGCTGTTTCGGAATCCTCACCGAGGTAACGCTCCGGCTCTTTCCGGTCCCCGAGACACGCTCCCTCCATGCCTTGCGGTTCGGCTCCTTCGCCGCGGGCTTCGAGGCGGTGCGCGACCTTGCCCGCGCCGGCTGCCGGCCGATCCTCCTCGACTACGGCGACGAGACCGAGGACCCGGACGGGCCCTCGGTCCTGTATCTGGGCTTCGAAGGGAACGCCGATCTGGCGGGCGCGGAAGAGCGCGTGGCGCTGGACGGCTGCAGGCGCCGCGGCGCCCGGAAACTCGCGGGCGAGCGGGCGGAGCGCTTCTGGCGCGAACGCCACTCCGCGGCCCGGCGCTTTGCCGCCAACCGGAGCGAGCGCCGTAAACGTGGCGGGGACGGGGTGCACCAGGATTGGGTCCACGTGGCCCTGCCGGCAGGGCAAGTGCTGACCTTCCGGCGGGAGGCCATCGCCCTCGCCGCGGCCCGCGGGGTGCGTTTCCGCGAGAGCGGGCTCTGGACCGGCCCCGAATTGTTCTCCCTGCGGCTCGCGAAGGAGGGCGGCGACCGGGCCCGGGCCGAACTGGGCGACGCCGTAGCGGCGCTGCTGGACCGCGTTCACGCTTACGGCGGGTCCGTGGAATACTGCCACGGCGTGGGTGTCAAGCTGGCCCCCTTCATGGCCCGCGAGCACGGCCGGAGCCTCGAGCTGATGCGCTCGCTCAAGCGCTGCCTGGACCCCAACGGCATCATGAATCCCGGCAAGCTGGCCCTGTGACGCGCTGAGTGTCGCGCCCCATACCCCGCCCTTTGACAATTTATTCAAATGTGGATACCCTCCGGTTCAGGAATGAGACGACAAATCTATCGGAGACGGGCGGACAGCCTGAACGGTCAAGAAGGAACTGCACCCACGGGGGCGGTTCCTTTTTTTGTCGGATGGCCGCCGACGGGAGGGTACCGTGTTGCGTGAGCAGTTGGAAACACTCGCGGTTCTTCAGGACATCGATCTCGAAGTGAAGGAGCACAAGGACGCGCAGACCGAACGGCGCCAGGAAATGGAGACGCGCGAGCGCGATATCGCCCGACTGGCGGCCGAGGTGAAGACGTTGAAGGAGACGTGGGAGGACCGGGACCGCGTACGCCGCGACAAGGAGCAGGTAATCCACGACGCCAACCGGAAGGCCACCGACAAGCGCATGCGCATGAGCCATGTGAAAAACCTCAAGGAACTCCAGGCGCTCCAGCGGGAGATCGGCGTCATCAAGGAGTCCAACGCCATCCTGGAAGAGGAACTGATCGAGGTGATGACCGACCTCGAGGAACACGAGGGGATCCTCAAGCAGAAGGAAGAGGAGTTGACCGGCCTCCAGGACGACTGGAACCAGAGAAAAGGGCCCTTGGTGCAGGAAATCGCGGACCTGGAGCACAAGATCGACCAGACTCGTGACCTGCGCGCCGCCACCGCGTCACGCCTGAACGACGATCTGGTGGGTCGTTACGAGCTGCTGTTCAACCGCCGCGGCGGCACGGCGGTGGTGGTGGTGTCGTCGGCCATCTGCCAGGCCTGCTACATGAACATTCCGCCGCAGCTTTGGAACGACGTGCTGCGCAACGAGCGCGTGAACCTCTGTCCGAGTTGCCAGCGCATTCTCTTCTACAACCCGCCGGCTCCCGAACAGGGCGGCCAACCCTAGTGTCCTGTCTGTGAGACAGGACACTAGGGTTGCGTCCAGGCCCCGCAAGCGGGAAACTGAGGCCTGGACCAGCGGACCAGACGGTCGCCTCCGCCTTGCGTGGAGGAGGAAAGTCCGGACTCCACAGGACAGGGTGGCCGTTAACGGCGGCCTCGAGCGATCGGGGGAAAGTGCCACAGAAAACACACCGCCCGGCGGGTTCCGGCTTCACGCCGAACCCTCGGGTAAGGTTGAAAAGGCGAGGTAAGAGCTCACCGGTCCGCCAGTGATGGCGGATGCTTGGTAAACCCCACCCGGAGCAAGACCAAATAGGAGGGTTGGGTCGTCCGCCTGAAGCCCTCGGGTAAGGTCGCTGGACCCCGCGAGCAATCACGGGGCTAGATGAATGACCGTCCCGCTTCTCGTTGGGAAGCGTCACAGAATCCGGCTTACCGGTCCGCTGGTCCCCCTCCCCCCGTTCGGCGGCGACCCGCCGCGAACATACACACCGTCCCACCCATTCCGCCGACCGGCGCGCCGTCGAGGCCGCGCCGTCAAGTTTATTTCCGCCCGCGCAGGCTCGCGACCAAGTCCTCAAGTCCACATCTTGTGGCCGTTCCCCCCCTTTTCGGGTCGGGACCAGCCAGATGTGGGAACAACCCATGCCTTCGATGCCCGTCGGGCTACACCACGGATCCCGAAAATTGTGACGTTTTCGTGTTGACGAGGGGTTGGTGCAACGGTATATTCGCCTTCAGGTGGGATAAAGTGGGATAAAATCCCATGGTTTCAGCTCGGTCTCACCGAGAGTGCAAGGCAATGTTCCGCGGACGTTACGAGCATACGGTCGATACCAAGGGGCGGCTGAGCATTCCGGCCAAGTATCGCGAAGTCCTCCTGGGCAAGGGAGATCCTCGCCTCATTATCACAAACTTCGTGGTCAGCTCCAAACGCTGCCTCGACGTCTATCCGCTGGACGAATGGACGGCGCTGGAGGAGGCGGTGCGTCAGAGGCCCAAGTTCGATCCCAACATGGTGCGGTTTCAGACCTATTATCTCGGCGGAGCCATGGAATGCGAGGTGGACACGCACGGACGCATTCTCATTCCCCCCACGTTGCGCAAGTACGCGGACCTCAAGCGCGACGTGATGCTGGTATCGGCGGGGGAGAAGTTTCGCATCTGGGACAAGGACGCCTGGGACACGGTGTTCACGGAGGCTGAAGAGCAACTCATGGAGGATCCGGGCTCGTTCTCGGACTTGGGCCTGTGAGTCACGAGGCGATACCGGAAGAAAGGAGCGATCCATGATCGGACTCGACCGAAAGGCCATTCAGGATATCGCCGTGATCGACGTCAACGGCGACATCGACCTCCGGGAGATGGTTCGGATCAAGGACATGATCGGCGGCCTGATCGAGAAGGAACGGCACAAGGTAGTGCTGAACCTCAAGGCCGTGGATCACATCAACTACCTGAGCATCGGGGTCTTGCTGGACCGCCTGAAACTGCTGCGCGAGATGAACGGCGACCTCAAGATCTCGGGCATGAGTCCGCACCTGAAGGACATCTTCCGGGTGGTGGGCATGGACGGGGTGTTCGAATACTACGCCTCGCTGGACGAGGCCATCGAAAGTTTCGATGACGACTGGGAGGGGGCGGCCACCTGTCATTGAACGGCCGCCGCCATGAGCTACGCGCACGAGCCCGTAATGCTTCATGAGGTGCTGGATATTCTCGCGCCGTCGCCGTCGCGGCGCTACCTGGACGCCACCGTGGGAGGCGGCGGACACGCGCGCGAGATCCTGCGCCGGTCGTCTCCGGACGGCGAACTTCTGGGTCTCGACTGGGACGACGACGCCGTGGACGCGGCCGGGCGCGCCCTGGCGGGATTCGGCGGGCGCGTGGTCCTGCGCCGGGCGGGATTCACCGAGGCGCCCGCGGTGCTCGACGAGCTGGGTTGGGCGGGCGTGGACGGCATGCTGCTGGACCTGGGGCTGTCCTCGCATCAACTCGACGTTCCCGACCGGGGCTTCGGTTTCGCCAACGATGCGCGGCTCGACATGCGCATGGACCGGCGCCGGTCACCGGACGCGCACGAGCTGGTGAACACGCTGCCGGTGAGTGAGCTGGGGGAACTGATACGCGAGTTCGGCGAGGAACCGGGGGCGCGCCGGATCGCGCGCGCCATCGGCGCGGAAAGGCGCGGAACGACCATCGAGACCACCCGGCAACTGGCCGGGATCGTGGCCCGGGCCCTGGGTGGCGCGGGCGGGCGGCCCCGGGGCGCGCGCACGCCGGCGACTCACCCGGCCACCCGGACGTTCCAGGCCCTGCGCATCGCCGTGAACCGGGAGTTGGAAAACCTGGAGACGTTTCTCGAAACGGCCTACGAGATGCTGCGCGCCGGCGGGCGGCTCGTCATCATCTCGTTCCATTCAATGGAGGACCGGCTGGTCAAGCGCGCCTTCCACAAATGGGGTCTGGATTGCGTGTGCCCACCGCGCCTCCCCGGATGTGTCTGCGGCTGGAGCCGCAAGGCCGCCGTGGTGACGCGCAAACCACGCGTGCCCGGCAAGGAAGAGGTGCGGGCCAATCCCAGGGCGCGCTCGGCGCGGCTCCGGGCGGTCGAAAGGGTCTAGGAGCCTGTCGGATTTGGTTTGGCGTCCTTCGACTTCGCTTCGCTACGCTCAGGACGAACGGTTTTGGAAACCTGTTTCCGTTCGTCCTGAGCGTAGCGAAGCGAAGTCGAAGGACGCCATCTAGGAGGGGCCATGTTCAGAGCCGGTCAGGAACCGACCAAGGCAACGGGCGTTCTCGATCGGCAGGATGTGGCCGAAGCCCGGGTCGCGGCGCGGCGCGGCGACGCATTGTGGCCCATCGTGTTGAGTTGCCTGCTGGTGGCCTTGGCGTTGCTGCTGGTGTGGCAGCGGCTGCGCGTCGTGCAACTGGGCTACGTGCTCTCCACCGCCGCCAAGCTGGAGCGCCGGCTGGAGCAGACGAATCGCGAATTGAAGCTGGAGTTGGGGTCCCTGACGGCTCCCGACCGCGTGGAGACCATGGCGCGGAAGCGTCTCGGACTCAAGGACCCGGAGGGTAAGCGGGTCGTCGTCGTGCCATGACCAAGGAAAACCCACAGGATCTTGCCGCGAGAATGCGCTTCCGGTTGCGGCTGGCCGGGGGCCTGCTCCTGGTGCTGTTGCTGGCGGTGGCGCTTCGCGCCATACAGCTCCAGGCCTTCGACGGCGAGCGGCTCGCGCGCATGGGCGAGCGGCAGCACCTCCAGGAATGGATCGTCCAGCCCGAGCGCGGCACCATCTTCGGCCGCGACGGCGATGCACTGGCCATCAGCATCGAGGCCCAGTCGGTCTACGTGCGCCCACGGCGCCTGAAGGTCACCGGCAAGGTCGTGGCCGACGTGGCGCGGGCGCTGGACATGAAGCGCGGCGACGTGCGCCGCAGGATGACCGCCAGCGAGCCCTTCGTATGGCTCAAGCGCCAGGTGACGCCGCGCGAGGCGCAGCGGGTGCGCCGGCTCAAGATCGAAGGAGTCGGTTTCTACCACGAGCCCAAACGGTATTACCCGCAAGGGCGGCTCGCCGGGCAGGCCCTGGGGGTCGTGGGCAGGGACGCCCAGGGCCTCGAAGGGGTCGAGCGCAGCTACGACCGCTACATACGCGGGGAGACCAGTTCGTGGGTGGTGGAGCGCGACGCGTTGGGCCGCCGCATGCTGGTGGCGGGCCTGGACGAGTTGAAGCTCCAGCCCGGGCCTGACGTGCACCTGACGCTGGATACCGCGCTCCAGCATCTGGCGGAAAAGCACCTGGAAGCGACGGTCAAGCGCTACCGCGCCAAGGGCGGGACCGTGGTGATGGCCGACCCTTATACGGGCGCGATCCTGGCGCTGGCCAGCTACCCGTTCTTCGATCCCAACCAGTACCAGACCCAGGAACGGAGCCGCTGGCGCATCCGCGCGGTCACGGATACCTACGAGCCGGGTTCCGTCTTCAAGGCCGTGCTGGCGGCGGCCGCCCTGGAGGACGGTGTCGTGGGGCAGGAGGACCTGATCTTCTGCGAGTACGGCAAGTACGTCTACGGCGGCCGTACCATCCATGACTTCAAGGAATACGGCTGGCTGTCGTTCGCCAAGGTCCTTCAGCTCTCCAGCAATATCGGCGTCGCGAAGGTGGCGCACAAGCTCGGCAAGGAGCGCTACCACCGTTACATTCGCCGCTTCGGCTTTGGAGAGAAGACCGGCATCGACCTCCTGGGAGAACGGAAAGGGACGGTGCGCCCTCACCACCAGTGGTACAAGGTGGACCTTGCCGCGGCCTCGTTCGGGCAGTCCATCGGGGTGACCCCCCTGCAGATGGTCATGGCCTTCTCCGCCATCGCCAACGGCGGCCTGCTCATGCGTCCCTACCTCGTGGACCGGGTGGTGGGCGAGGACGGCCGCGTGCTGTTCCGGAACAAGCCGGAAATGCTGCGCCGCGTGGTTTCGCGCGAGACCGCCCGCAAGGTGGTCGACATCCTCAAGGGCGTCGTGGCCGAGGGCGGCACCGGCTCCCGTGCCGCCCTCGCGGGGTTCGAAACGGCGGGCAAGACCGGCACTTCCCAGAAGGCCGACCGCGTCAAGGGGGGCTATTCGAAGAAGCGGGTGGCCTCGTTCGCCGGGTTCGTGCCCGCCGACGAGCCCCGCTTCGTGCTCCTGACCCTGGTGGACGAACCGACGGTTCAAGTCTACGGCGGCCTGGTGGCGGCGCCGCTGTTCCAGCGCATCGCCGGCCCGGCGCTGCACGCGCTCGGACAGAAGCCCGACCGCCGCCTTCTCGAGGCGCCGTCCTCGGCCGGGAAGGTTGGCGTCGTCCGGGTGTCGCGTGCAGGGACCCGGCGCGGGAAGGCCGGTTCCGGCGGGCCGAACCTCATCGGCATGAGCATGCGCCAAGCCGTCGACGAGGCCAGGAAGCTCCGGCTCTCGGTGGTGCTCCGGGGGCACGGCTACGTCGCGGCGCAAAGGATGGACCGGGGCGGCCGCCGCCTCGTCCTGACGCTCAAGGAATGATGCCGATGCTGCTGCGGGAGCTGCTGCATACACCGGATGTCCGGGACGAACGGGGCCCCGTGGACCACCAGGTCCAGGGGCTCGCGTGCGATTCACGCCGGGTACGTCCGGGTTCCGTCTTCTTCGCCCTGCCGGGGCAGCGCGCCGACGGCCATGACTTCGTCGGCGACGCCGTGCGGCGGGGCGCGGCGGCGGTGGTGGTGGAGCGGCCCGTGGCGGTGCCTTCCGGGACCGCCTGCGTGAGGGTGTCCGACGCGCGCCGCGCCATGGCTCACGCGGCGGCGGTGTTCTTCGGCCGTCCGAGCCGCTCGCTCGTCCTGGTGGGCGTCACCGGGACCAACGGCAAGACAACGGTCACCTACCTGCTGGAGGCGATCTTCGGCGCGGCGGGGCGCGCCTGCGGGGTCATCGGCACCATCAGCCGGCGTTACGGCGGACGGCAGCAGCCCGCGCTCCTTACCACGCCCGAGTCCCTCGAGATCGAGGAGCTGCTGGCGGAGATGGCAGGCGCCGGCGTGGGCTTCGTCGCCATGGAGGTTTCTTCCCACGCGCTGGACCTCCATCGGGCGCACGGGCTGGATTTCGACGCGGCGGTGTTCACCAACCTGTCGCGCGACCACCTGGACTATCACGGCGACATGGAGTCGTACTTCCGCAGCAAGGCGCGGTTGTTCACGGAGTGCCTGCGCGCCAGCGTCAAGGAACGGCCGGTCGCGGTCATCAACGCGGACGACGCGCGCGGGCTCGAGCTGGCGCGGCTCACCCGGGACGCCGGGCTGGCGGCCCTCACCTACGGCCGCTCGTCCCGTTGGGACGTCCATCCGGTGCGCCTGGACAGCGACGTGGACGGCTTGCGCGGCACCTTGGCATGCGGCGGGCAAGAGATCGAGTTCGCGTCGCCGCTCATGGGCGAGATCAACCTGGAGAACATCCTGGCGGCGGCCGGGACGGCCTGGGCGTTGGGGGCGGCGCCGGAAGCCATCGTCTCCGGACTTGCCCGGCTGGAGCGCGTGCCGGGGCGGCTGGAGCGCGTGCCCAACGGCTTGGGGGTCACCCTGGTGGTGGACTACGCGCACACGCCGGACGCCTTGGACAAGGTCATCCGTGCCTTGCGGCCGTTGACCCGGGGACGGCTGATCACGGTGTTCGGCTGCGGCGGCGACCGGGATGCCGGCAAGCGTCCGCTCATGGGGGAGGTCGCCGCCGGCGCGAGCGACGCCGTGGTGGTTACCTCGGACAACCCTCGCGGCGAGGAGCCCCTGGCGATCATCCGCGGCATCGAGGACGGCGTGCGCCGCGGCGGCATGCAACGCATCGACGACGGCGCCGGGAGCGCGCACCGCGGTTACCGCGTGGAGCCCGACCGGCGCGCCGCGATTCGCCTGGGCCTGTCGCTGGCGGATCCCGGCGACGTGCTGCTGGTGGCGGGCAAGGGGCACGAGGACTACCAGATCGTCGGCGGGAGCAGGGTCCATTTCGACGACCGGGAAGTGCTGCGGGAGGAAGCCGCCAGATCACTGGCTTGACGGTCGAGGGATGACGGTGCGCGAAGGGTCATGGATTGGAGCATCGAAGAGTTGGCGCGGGCGGCCGGGGGGACCATCGTCCAGCGCGGCGCCGCGCTTCGGGTCGGCGAGATCTGCACGGACTCGCGCCGGGTGGCGCGGAACGGCGTGTTCGTGGCGCTCCGGGGCGAGCTGCATGACGGACACGCGTTCGTCACCGAGGCGGCGCGGCGCGGGAGCGGCTGCGTCATCGTGCAGGAGAACGTGGTCCCGGCCTCGGAGGTGGCGGTGATTCGCGTGCGCGACACCTTGCGGGCGCTGGGAGACGTCGCCCGTTTCCATCGGCGGAGGCTGGCGCCGCGGGTGCTGGCGATCACCGGTTCGAACGGAAAGACCACGACCAAGGAGATGCTGTTCTCGATTCTGCAACGCGCGCGCCTGGACGACCGCCCGTTGCGCGGCCGGGTGCTCAAGACCGAGGGCAACTACAACAACCTCGTGGGTCTGCCCTTGACCCTGCTGCGCCTGGGCGAACGCGAGCGCGTCGCGGTGGTGGAGCTGGGCACCAACCGCCCTGGCGAGATCCGCCGGCTCACGGCCATCGCCGAACCGGAGGTGGCGGCCATCACCTCGGTGGGCCCGGCGCACCTTTCCGGTTTGAAGACGGTGGCCGGAGTGGCGCGGGAGAAGGGTGCGATCTTCCGCGGCCTGGGGGCGCACGGCACCGCCGTGGTCAATCTCGACGACGCCCGGGTGGTGCGCCAGAGCCGCGCGTTCCAGGGGCGCGTGGTGACCTATGGCACGGGCGGCCACGTGCGCGGCGAAGACCCGGAGATGCTTGCCGGCGGGCGCCTGCGCTTCAACCTGCGCGTGGGCCGGCTGCGGGAGCCGGTGCGCCTGCGCCTGTGCGGGCTGCACAACGTGCGCAACGCGGTGGGCGCCGCGGCCATGGCACACGCCTTCGGAGTGGACCCGGCGGCCATCCGCAAGGGACTCCAGGCGGTGCGGCCCGTGCCCATGCGCATGGAAGTCGAGCGCTGGCGCGGCATCGGCATCATCAACGACGCCTACAACGCCAATCCGGCCTCCATGGAGGCGGCCTTGGCCGCGCTGCGCGGGATTCCGGCGCGGGGGCGGCGCGTGGCGGTCCTGGGAGACATGTTGGAGATGGGCGAAAACGAGAGCGCGTGCCACCGCGAGTTGGGCGAGACCGCGGCGCGCAGCGGCCTCGACGCCCTCTACGTGCTGGGCCGCTTCGCCCGCGAGATCCGCCACGGCGCCGTCGGCGCCGGCATGGAGCGGTCGGCGGTGCGCGTGGCGCGCGCCCACCAACCCTTGGGGAAGGAGTTGCGCGGCGTGCTGCGCAAGGGCGACTGGGTGTTGCTCAAGGGCTCGCGCGGCGCGGCCATGGAACAGGTGCTGGCGGCCATGAAGGATGGAGGAGCCTGACCCGTGCTGTACCTGCTGCTCTATCCGCTGCATTCCACGTTCCCGGTGCTGAACGTGTTCCGCTACATCACGTTCCGCGCGGCGCTGGCGGCGCTCCTGTCGCTGCTGCTCTCCTTCGTCATCGGCCCCTGGCTCATCCGCTCCCTCAAGCGCTGGCAGATCGGCCAGCACATTCGCGAGGACGGCCCCGCGCACCATGCCGGCAAGGCCGGCACTCCCACCATGGGGGGCACCCTGATCGTCCTGTCCCTGACGCTGTCCACGCTGCTGGTGGCGGACGTCACCAACGTGTACGTCTTGCTGGCCCTGGTCGTGACCGTGGCGTTCGCCGCCATCGGTCTCGTCGACGACTGGCTCAAGCTCAGGAGCCGCAGCAGCCGCGGGCTGTCCATGTGGAGCAAGCTCGTGCCCCAGACCGCCGTGGCCGCGGCGGCGGTGGCGGTGCTGCTGGCGCAGCCCGACTTCAACAGCACGGTGGCGGTGCCGTTCTTCAAGAACGTGCAACCGGACCTGGGGCTCTGGTACGTGCCCTTCGCGGTGGTGGTGGTGGTGGGCGCCTCCAACGCGGTGAACCTGACCGACGGCCTCGACGGCCTCGCCATCGGCCCGGTGATGACCGCCGCCGCCGCCTACGCGATCATCGTCTACCTCGCGGGCCACGTGAAGTTCGCCGAGTACCTGCAGATTCCCTACGTGTCCCGGGTGGGCGAGTTGACGGTGTTCTGCGCCGCGGTGGTGGCGGCGGGCATGGGTTTCCTGTGGTTCAACACCTATCCCGCGCAGATTTTCATGGGCGACGTCGGCAGCTTGGGCCTCGGAGCCGCCCTCGGGATCGTGGCGGTCATCAGCAAGAACGAGATCCTGCTGGTCTTGGTGGGCGGGGTCTTCGTGGTGGAGGCGGTGTCCGTGATCGTACAGGTGGCGTCGTTCAAGACGCGCGGCAAACGGGTCTTCCGCATGGCGCCGATCCACCATCACTACGAGCTCAAGGGTTGGCCGGAACCGCAGATCATCGTGCGGTTCTGGATCGTGTCGATCATTTGCGCGCTGTTCGCGTTGAGCACGCTGAAGCTGCGCTGAAGGCGTCGAGGGTGGCGAAGGTGTCGTCGGTCGCAACGAGCGTGGAGCCGGTCACGGACGGCAAGCCGGTCATGGAACTGGAAGGCAAGAACATCATGGTGCTGGGCCTGGCGCGCACGGGTCTGGCGGTGGCGCGATTCGTGACGCGCCGGGGCGCCACGGTGGTGGGCGTGGACGCGCGCGCCGCCGGGCAAATGGAACAGGCCCGGGCGGAGCTGGCGCCGCTGCCCGCGGTATGCCACTTCGGCGCGGAGAATCCGGCTTGGCTCGACGGCGTGGACGCGGTGGTGCCGAGTCCGGGGGTGCCGCGGGACAATCCGCTTCTCGTGGAGGCCGCGCGCCGCGGCATGGAGGTGTTGAGCGAGATCGAGCTGGCGGCGCGGTTCGCGTCCATGCCGCTGGCGGCCGTCACCGGCACCAACGGGAAGACCACCACCACGAGCCTCCTGGCCGCCATGCTGGAGGCGGCGGGCCTGCGCGTGTTCGCCGGCGGCAACATCGGCAAGCCCTTCATCGACCACGTGGACGAGGACTGGGACTGGGGCGTGGTGGAGGTGAGCAGCTTCCAGCTCGAATGGGTGCGGGAGTTCCGCCCGCGCGTCGCCCTGTTCCTGAACCTGAGCGAGGACCACCTCGACCGCTACGACGGACTGGAAAGCTACGGCGCGGCCAAGGCCCGGATCTTCGCCGCCCAGCAGCCGGGCGACGTCGCGGTGCTGAACCGCGACGATCCCTGGGTGTGGGGCCTGCGGCGCCGGTTGAGCGCCGGGGTGGTGTCCTTCGGCTGGTCCGAAGTGGACGCGGGGGCGTTCGTCGCGGGAGACGGGATCGTGTGGCGCGGCGGCGGCGCGGAGGAGCGTCTGCCGTTGCGGGATCTGCGGCTGCTTGGGGTGCACAACGTCGAGAACGTCATGGCGGCCCTGTGCGCGGCCCGGGCGGCCGGCGCCGGCGCGCGCGCCGTGGCGACCGCGGCACGGCGCTTCCCGGGCATCGAGCACCGGCTGGAGTTGGTGCGCGAGCTGGACGGCGCGCGCTACTACAACGACTCCAAGGGCACCAACGTGGGCGCGGTGGAGAAGTCGCTGGCGAGCTTCGACGCGCCCGTGGTGCTCATCGCCGGCGGCGTGCACAAGGGCGGCAGCTACGACACCCTGGCACCGCTGGTGCGGGAACGCGTGCGCAAACTGATCCTGCTGGGCGCGTCGGCGCCGCTCATGCGAAAGGCGTTGGGCGCGTCCGCGGACACGGTGGTGGTAAATGACCTCCCCGCCGCCGTGTGCGTCGCCCGGGCGGCGGCCCGCCCGGGCGACGTGGTGCTGCTCTCGCCGGCGTGTTCGAGCTTCGACATGTTCGAGAACTACGCCGAGCGCGGACGCGCGTTCAAGGAGTTGGTGCAGGCCCTATGAGCGCGATCCGCGACATGGACCGCTGGATGGTCATCAGCCTCGTGGTGCTGCTCGCCATCGGCATCACCATGGTGCTGAACACCAGCTACCTCTATTCCCAGGAACGCTTCGGCGACGGCACCTACCTGTTCCGCAAGCAGTTGGTGGCGGTGGCGGCCGGCGTCATCGGCCTGTGCGCCGCCGTCGTGCTGCCCCCCTCGGTCTACCGCCGTCTCACCGTGCCGCTCTTCGTGGTCGCGCTGGCTTCCCTGGTGCTGGTGCTCCTGCCGGGCGTCGGCCTGGTCCGGGGCGGCGCCCAGCGCTGGCTCGGGGTGGCGCCGTTCGTGTTCCAGCCGTCCGAGCTGGCCAAGGTGAGTTTCGTTCTCTACCTGGCCTACACGCTGTCCAGGAAGGGCGAACGGTTGCAGCAGTTCGTGTCCGGGCTGCTACCGCCGCTGCTGGTGACCGGTTTGTTCGTGCTGCTGCTGCTGGCCGAGCCGGACTTCGGCTCCGCGTTCATCCTCGCCATCATCGCCATGGCGATGCTTTTCGTCGCCGGCGGCCGGACGACGCACCTCGCCGCCGTGGCCATGGCGGCGCTGCCCGTCGCCGCGTTCCTGATCATGACCGCGGACTACCGGGTCAAGCGGTTGCTGGCCTTCCTGGACCCCTGGAGCGATTCGGCCAACAGCGGTTTCCAGATCATCCAGTCCTACATCGCCTTCGGTTCCGGCCAGTTGTGGGGCCGGGGGTTGGGGCAGAGCCGGCAGAAGCTCCACTACCTGCCGGAGGCGCACACGGACTTCATCTACTCGGTGATCGGCGAGGAACTGGGGCTGTGGGGCGCGCTCCTGGTCGTGCTGCTGTTCGGCATCCTGCTGCTCCGCGGCATGGGGCTGGCGCTGGAACGCGAGGATTCGTTCACGCGCCTCATGGTGTTCGGCCTGACACTGCTCCTGGGCCTGCAGGCGCTGGTGCACATGAGCGTGGTCATGGGCCTGGTGCCCACCAAGGGCCTGGTGCTGCCGTTCGTGAGCTACGGCGGCTCGGCCATGGTGGTGCACCTCACGGTGGCGGGGATGCTCCTGAGCGCTTCCTTCCGGAGGGACCCGCCATGCGACTGATCGTGGCCGGCGGCGGCACCGGCGGCCATCTCTTCCCCGGCCTCGCCGTGGCTCGGGAGTTCCTCCGGCGCCACGAGGACGCGCGCATTCTCTTCGTGGGAAGCCGCTGGGGCATCGAGAGCCGGGTGATCCCGCGGACCGAGTTCCCGCTGGAGCTGCTGCCCATCCGCGGCCTCAAGGGGCGCGGCCTCAAGGGACTTGTGGAAGGCCTGTACGGCATCCCCCTGAGCCTGTGGCGCTCACGCGCCATCATCCGCCGCTTCGATCCGCAGTGCATCATCGGCCTGGGAGGCTACGCCTCGGGTCCGCTGCTGCTCGCCGGCGTGTCGCGGCGCATCCGCTGCGCCGTGCTGGAGCAGAACCTGCGCCCGGGCCTCACCAACCGCGTCCTGGGCCGGCTCGTGGACCGGATCTTCACCAGCTTCCGCGAGAGCGTGGACTACTTCCCCGCGGACAAGGTGGTGCTCGCCGGCACGCCGGTGCGCTGGCGCGAGTTGCCGGAGGTGGAGCGGGAAGCGGAGCGTTTCCACCTGCTGGTCTTCGGCGGCAGCGCCGGGGCGCGCCGCATCAACGAGACGGTGCTGGGCGCGCTGGCGCACATGGGGGAGGAGGCGGCGGGCTTTCGGGTGACGCACCAGAGCGGGCGCGCGGACGAGGATCGGGTGCGGCAAGGCTACGCGTCGTTGCCGTGCGAGGCCGAGGTGCTGCCGTTCATCGACCAGATGGACCGGGCCTACGCCGCGGCGGACCTGGTGGTCTGCCGGGCGGGCGCCTCCACCCTGGCGGAGCTGACGCTGTTCGGCAAGCCCGCCGTGCTGATCCCGTATCCCTACGCGGCCCACGACCATCAGCGCCTCAACGCGCTGGCGCTGGAAAAGGTGGGCGCCGCGGTGATGATCGTGGAGCGGGAGCTGAGCGCCACGGGGCTGGCGGAGACTCTTCGCACGTTCCACGGCGACGCCGGCCGGCGCCGCGCCATGGGCGAGGCGGCCGCCCGCCTGGGCCGGGGCGACGCCGCCGAGCGCATCGTCGACGAGTGCCACGCGCTGGTGCCGGCGTGGTCGCGGCACGAATCCGGCGCCGCGCCCGGGCCGGCCGGCAAGGAGGCGGCAAGCTCATGAGCCCGGCGCGCCGTGATATCAGACCGTTCGAGCGGCGTCACCGGGTGCACTTCGTCGGCATCGGCGGCGTGGGCATGAGCGGCATCGCGGAGGTGCTGTTGAACCTGGGTTACGAGATCAGCGGCTCCGACCTGCAGGAAAGCGACGCCACCCGGCGGCTCGCCGCGCTGGGGGCGGCGGTGCACATCGGCCACGACGCCGCCCACCTGCCGGAGGAGCTTTCGGTGGTGGTGATCTCGACGGCGGTGAAGTTCGCCAACCCCGAGGTAACGGCGGCCAAGGAAAGGCAGATCCCGGTGATTCCGCGGGCGGAGATGCTCGCCGAGCTGATGCGCATGAAGTACGGCGTCGCGGTGGCCGGAAGCCACGGCAAGACCACCACCACGTCGATGATCGGCCACGTGCTCACCGAGGCGCGCATGGACCCCACGCTGGTGATCGGCGGCCGGGTGCGCTCGCTGGCGGGCAACGCGCAGATGGGCAAGGGCGACATCCTAGTGGCCGAAGCGGACGAAAGCGACGGCACCTTCCTGCTGCTCTCGCCCGTGGTGGCGGTAGTGACCAACATCGACCGCGAGCACATCGACTACTACGGCACTCCCGAAGCCCTGGCGGACGCGTTCCTGGCCTTCGTCAACAAGGTGCCGTTCTACGGCGTCGCCGTGCTGTGCCTGGACCACCCGACGGTGCGCGCGCTGATCCCGCGGGTCAACAAGCGGGTGGTGACCTACGGCCTGTCGGCGGACGCCGACTTCAGCGCCGAGTGCGTGGCGACCCGGCGCATGGAGTCGACGTTTTCGGTGCTGCGCCGCGGCCGCGCGCTCGGGACCGTGACGCTGCCCATGCCCGGCCGTCACAGCGTCGCCAACGCGCTGGCCGCCATCGCGGCGGCGGTGGAGCTGGGAGTGGAGTTCGCTGAAGCGTCCGCGGCCCTGGGCGCCTTCGCCGGCATCCACCGCCGCTCGGAGATCAAGGGAGAGGCGGCCGGGGTGCTGGTCATGGATGACTACGGGCATCACCCGGCCGAGATCGAGACCACGCTGCAGGCCATTACGGAAGGCTGGGACCGGCCGTTGACGGTGGTGTTCCAGCCGCACCGTTACAGCCGCACGAAGGACCTGTTCGAGGACTTCGTGCCGGCCTTCGACCGCGCCCACCGGCTGATCCTCACGGAGGTCTACGCCGCCGGCGAGGAGCCGGTGCCGGGTGTCGGCGGCGAGGAACTGTATCGGGCCATTCGGCGCCGGGGTCACATGGACGTCGAGTTCGTCGCCACCCGGGAGGACATCGCCGGCGGGCTGCTGCCGCGACTGGCGGAAGGGGACATGGTCCTCACCCTCGGGGCGGGGGACGTCTACAAGGTAGGGGAGTCTTTGCTTGAGCGCCTGCGGGAACAGCGCCCATGAGCACGAACCGGCTGGCCGTGGAGCTGAGCGGCATCCCCGGCCTGGAGGTGAAGGCGGGCGAGCCCCTGGCTCGCTACACCTCCTTCAAGGTCGGGGGACCGGCGGATTGCTTCGTCGAGGCGCACACGAAAACGGGCCTGGGCGCGTGCCTGGAGCTCCTGGCGCGCCGCGCCGCGCCGGTGCTGCTGCTGGGCAACGGCAGCAACATGCTGGTGAGCGACCGGGGCGTGCGCGGCACCGTGCTGCGGTTGCGCGGGGAGTTCCGCCGGGTGCGCTGGCTGGGCGACGGGGCGCGCGTGGGCGCGGCCTGCGCCGTGAGCCGGCTGGTGCGCGAGGCCGTGCGCCGCGGCCTCGGCGGACTGGAGTTCGCCGAAGGGATTCCCGGCAGCGTGGGAGGTTCGCTGGTGATGAACGCCGGCGCTTACGGATCGGAGATGGAACGCGTGGTGACCAGGGTTGAGGCTTTGACCGCCGCGGGCGCGCCCTTGGCGCTCGAGCGCGACGAGCTGCACTTCGCCTACCGCGAGACGCGCCTTCCCGCGGGCGCGGTGGTGACCCGCGTGGACCTGACGCTCACGCCGGACGCGCCGGCGGCGGCGGAGACGCGGATGCGCGAGATCATGGCCCGGCGCCGCGCCAGCCAGCCGTCGGGCCGGCCCAACTTCGGTTCGGTCTTTCGCAATCCGCCGGGGGACCACGCCGGACGGCTGATCGAGGCGGCCGGGCTCAAGGGCCTGCGCGTGGGGCGCGCGGAGGTGTCCCGGCGCCATGCCAATTTCATACAGAACCTCGGCGGCGCGCGCGCCGAGGACGTGTGGCGCCTGGTCGAGCAGGTGCGCGGCGCGGTGGAGAGCCGCTTCGCCGTCACCCTGCAGCCGGAGGTTCGATTCGTGGGGGAATGGCCGCGATGAGCGCACGGGCGGGGACATACCGCTCCGGCCGCGTGGGGGTCCTCTACGGCGGGCCTTCCGCGGAACGGGAGGTCTCGCTGGTGTCGGGCAAGGAGGTGGCCGGCGCCTTGCGCGATGGCGGCTACGCGTCGGTGGCGCTCATCGACGTCGGCCCGGACCTGCCCGCGCGCCTGCGCGAGGAGCGCATCGACGTGGCCTTCATCGCGCTCCACGGCAAGCTCGGCGAGGACGGCTGCGTGCAGGGGCTGTTGGAAGTCATGGGGATTCCCTACACGGGCTCGGGGGTGACCGCGTCGGCCCTGTGCATGGACAAGGTGCTGGCCAAGCAGGTGCTGGTGCGCAACCGCATTCCCACGCCGGCCTGCGAGGTGGTGGCCGCGGACCGCTGGCAGGACGTCCGGCTGCCGTTGCCCGTGGTGGTCAAGCCGCGCGCCGAAGGGTCCACCATCGGCGTCTCGATCGTGCGCCGGCGGCGGGACATGGCGCGGGCGGTGCGCGAGGCCTGCCGCTTCGACCGCGACGCGCTGGTGGAAACCTACGTGTCCGGAAAGGAGATCACGGTGGGCATCCTCAACGGCGAGGCGCTCGGGGTGACGGAGATCCGACCGGTGACGGGGTTCTACGACTTCAAGACCAAGTACACCTCGGGCATGGCGTCCCACGTCTTTCCCGCGCCCCTGCCGCGCCCGCTCTACCGCCGGGCGATGCGGCTGGCGGCACGCGCGTGCGCGGCGCTCGGCTGCGAAGGGGCGCCGCGCGTGGACTTCCGCATCTCCCCGGAGGGGCGCCTGTACGCGCTCGAGGTCAACACACTGCCGGGAATGACGCCGCTGAGCCTGCTGCCGGAGATCGCCGCGGGGGTCGGCATCGGGTTCGGCGAGTTGGTGGAGCGCATCCTCGACCGGGCCGTGCTCAGGAACGGAACCCGGAATGCCCCGGCGCCGGAGGCGGCCCATGATTGATCGGCGCGCCAGGTTCAGGAGGTTCGGCCGCCGCCGGGCGGGGCTGGCCGCGGGCGCCGCCGCGGCGTGCGCGTTGGCCTTGGCCGCGTGGCTTTACCCGGAAGCCTTCGCCGGGGTCTACCGGCAGTCCCGTGTCGTGATCGAGGCGTCCGCGGCCATTCGCGGCACGGCAAGGGATATCTCGGAGTTCGTCCTCACGCATCCCCATTTCACGGTGCGCGAGGTCAAGGTCTTGGGAGCGCAACGGGTGAAAGGCGAGGACATCGTGGTGATGACCGGGTTGGGGCCGCACACCGGGATCTGGAGCACCGACCCCGTGGAGCTTGGGCGGAAGGTGGAGCGGCATCCCTGGGTGAAGCGGGCGCTGGTGCGGCGGGAATTGCCGGCGCGGCTGACCATCACCGTGGAAGAGTGGAGCCCCGGCGGCATCGTCGCCCTGGACCGGCTGTACTACGTGGCGGACGACGGCGTTATCTTCAAGGCCCTCGACGAGGAGGACTCCGTCGACTTGCCGTTCGTCACCGGCCTGCGCGCCGCCGGTCTCGTGCCGGAAGCGCCGGACACCCGAAAGAAGCTGTCGCAGGTGCTGGAGCTGGCGCACACGGTGGAGCGAGCCGGGTTGGATCTGTCGGAGATCCGCTTCCGGTCGGGCGGCGGCGTCGTGCTCTATCCGGTTTCCTACGCCGTGCCGTTCCACATGGGCTGGGGCGACTGGGACGACAAGCTCCGCAGGCTCCAATGGTTCCTGCGCGAGTTCCGGGAACAAGGGGCCCGTTTCAGGGCCGTGGACTTGAGTTTCAAGGGCCAGGTGGTGGCGCGTCCGCGAAAGCGGGCGTGAGCCACGATCGCGATCAAACGAAGGGGCGTGACACGCTATGGCCAAGAAGAACAATCTCGTCGTTGGACTCGATATCGGCACCCACAAGATCTGCGCGGTGGTGGGAGAGCAGACCGAGCAGGGCCCCGAGGTGGTGGGGGTCGGAATCCATCCCTCCAACGGCCTGCGCAAGGGCGTGGTGATCAATGTCGAGGCCACCATCGAGGGCATCAAGAAGGCCGTGGAGGAGGCCGAGATCATGGCCGGCTGCGAGATCAACACGGTCTTCGCGGGCATCGCGGGCGGTCACATCCGCGGGTTCAACAGCCAGGGGGTGGTGGCGGTCAAGAACAAGGAAGTCGCCGACGCCGACGTCGACCGGGTCATCGACGCGGCCAAGGCGGTGGCCATCCCGCTGGACCAGGAGGTGCTGCACGTGCTGCCGCAGGAGTTCGCCCTCGACGGCCAGGGAGGCATCCAGGAACCGCGGGGAATGGCCGGGGTGCGCCTCGAAGCCAGCGTGCACATCGTCACCGGCGCGGTGGCGGCGGCGCAGAACATCATCAAGTGCTGCAACCGCACCGGTCTCAACGTGGCCGATTTCGTCCTCGAGCCGCTGGCCTCCGCGGACGCGACCCTGACCCAGGAGGAACGGGAGCTGGGCGTGGCGCTGGTGGACATGGGCGGCGGCACCACGGACATCGCGCTGTTCCACGGCGGCTCGGTGAAGCACACCGCGGTGCTGAGCGTGGGCGGGAACCACCTCACCAGCGACATTGCCGCGGGCCTGCACGCGCCCATGGCGGCGGCGGAGCAGTTGAAGCAGCGCTACGGCGCGGTGGGGCCCGACGTCGTCAACCGCAACGAGATGCTGGAGGTGCCCAGCGTCGGCGGGCGCAGCCCGCGGACGGTGTCGCGGCAGGTGCTGTGCGAGATCATCGAGCCGCGGCTGGAGGAGGTCTTCCATCTCGTGCACCGCGAGCTCACCAAGTCGGGCTACGCGCGGCAGGTGGTGTCGGGCATCGTCATGACCGGAGGGTCCACGCTGCTGCCGGGCATGGTCGAGATGGCGGAGAGGATCTTCGACGTGCCGGTGCGCCAGGGCGTGCCGGGCAACGTCGTCGGATTGGTGGACGTGGTGTCCAGTCCGGTCTACTCCACCGCCACCGGCCTGCTGCTCTACGGCCTCGGGCAGCAGGACCGCAACCTCTTCCGCGTGCGCGACAACGACGTTTTCTTCAAGGTGCGCGGGCGCATGACCGAATGGTTCAAGGAATTTTTTTAGTACGGCACTGAAGTCAAACAGGAGTAGACATCCGCAAAAGGAGGGCATGTCATGTTCGAGATGGTGGATCCGATCGAATCGGGAGCCCGGATCAAGGCGATCGGCGTCGGCGGGGCCGGCGGCAACGCGGTCAACACGATGATCGAAGAGGGCCTCAAGGGCGTGGACTTCATCGTAGCCAACACGGACAGCCAGGCGCTGGACGCGAACAAGGCCGAGATCAAGGTCCAGATAGGGGACTCCATGACCAAGGGGCTTGGGGCGGGCGCCAATCCGGAAGTGGGCCGCCGCGCCGCGATGGAGGACAGGGAGCGCATCCGTGAATTCCTCACCGGCGCCGACATGATCTTCATCACCGCCGGGATGGGCGGCGGCACGGGCACGGGCGGCGCGCCGATCATCGCCAGCGTCGCGCGCGAGGTGGGAGCGCTCACGGTGGGCGTGGTCACCAAACCCTTCATCTTCGAAGGCAAGCGCCGCATGCAACAGGCGGAAGAAGGCATCCGGGAGCTCAAGGACAAGGTGGATACCCTCGTGGTCATCCCCAACCAGCGTCTGCTCAGCATCGCCGGCAAGTCCACCACGCTGCTGGAGACCTTCAAGGTGGCCGACGGCGTGGTGACCCAGGCGGTCCGGGGCATCGCCGACCTGATCGTGACGCCGGGGCTCATCAACCTGGACTTCGCCGACGTGCGCACGGTCATGAGGGAGATGGGATTCGCACTCATGGGGGCGGCTTCGGCCACCGGCGAGAACCGCGCCCTCGAGGCGGCGCAACAGGCGATCTCGAGCCCGTTGCTGGAGGACGTGTCCATCAACGGCGCGCGCGGCGTGCTGATCAACGTCACCGGCGGCGCCGACATGAGCCTGTTCGAGGTCAACGAGGCGGCCACCCTGATCCAGGGCGAAGCCCACGACGACGCCACCATCATCTTCGGCGCGGTCATTGATGAAACCATCGAGGACGAGCTGCGCATCACGGTCATCGCCACGGGTTTCGGCGACGAAGGAACGCGCGCGCCGCAGCCGGCGACCGTGGACAAGAAGGAGGCGCCGCAGCAAAAGCAGGGATCCCTGGGTCTGGGCGTGCGGGATGCCCGGGACAAGAAGATCGTGCATCTCGGCACCCTGGTGGACGACGAGTACGGCGGTCCGAACTGGCAGCGTGGCGAGGAAAAGGAGTCGAGCGCTCCTCAGCCCATCGATCTCGAAGAGAAGGACGTGGCCGAGGACGACTTCGACATCCCGACGTTTCTGCGCAAACGGATGGATTAGGGTTCGGGGGGCATCGCGTCCCCCCGCGTCTCGGCGACGCGGCGCCGCAACAGGAGCGGCAGGTTTCCCCACACTCCGAAGATCAGGTCGGTCATGGTGCGGCCGGGGCCGCCGGGTGCGCCGTGTCCGGCTACCCTTGACCCTCCTTCCATGGGTACTATATTTGAGCAAGGAGCAAAGACAATCGACCTCCGGATGAAGAAACGGCCGCCGAAAGAACCGACATGTCCGTAAGAACCATCGAGTGGCGCGACGGAGAACTGCTGCTCATCGACCAGAGGCGCCTGCCCCGGAAGGAGGTCTACCGGGTTTGCCGCAACTACCGCCAGGTGGCCCAGGCCATCCGCAACATGGTCGTGCGCGGCGCGCCCGCCATCGGCGTCACCGCGGCCATGGGGGTCGCCCTGGGGGCGCGGCACGTCCGGGATGCGAAGAACGTCGAGGCCGTCATGCGGAACGTGTTCGAGACGCTCGCGGACACCCGGCCCACGGCCGTGAACCTGCACTGGGCGCTGGAACGCATGAGGCGCGTCTACGAGGCCAACAGGCACGGGGACCTGGGGACGCTGCAACAGCGGCTGGAGGAGGCGGCCGTCGAGATGTACGACGCGGACATCGCCGCGAACCGCAGGCTTGGCGGTCTGGGCGCGGCGCTGCTGAAGGACTCCCGGCGCATCCTGACCCATTGCAACGCGGGCGCCCTGGCGACCGCGGGTTACGGCACCGCGCTCGGGGTGCTGCGGGCGATGAAGGAAACGGGAATGCCCCTCGAGGAGGTGTTCGTGGATGAAACGCGGCCGTTCCTGCAGGGCGCCAGACTGACGGCGTGGGAGCTGCGCAAGGAAGAAATCCCGGTCACGCTCATCACCGACAACATGATGGGTTACGTCATGCAGCAGAACCGTGTGGACGCCGTCGTGGTGGGGGCCGACCGGGTGGCCGCCAACGGCGACGTGGCCAACAAGATCGGTACCTACACCGTGGCGGTGATGGCCCGGCGCCACGGGATTCCGTTCTACGTGGCTTGCCCCACTTCCACCGTGGACCTGTCCTGTCCCTCCGGAGCGGAGATTCCCATCGAGGAGCGCGCGGAGGACGAGGTGACCCACATCGCCGGACGGCGCATCGCGCCCGACGGAGTGAACACCCTGAACCCGGCGTTCGACGTCACCGATCATTCGCTGGTGTCCGCCATCATCACCGAAAAGGCCGTGGTCACCGCGCCCTATCCCAAGAACCTGCGGAACGTCTGTGTTCCGTAGGGGCACGCGAGTTTCCCATCCCGTCACGAGAATCCGCACCATGGCAGTCATCGAAAGACACGACGAACTGGAAGCCTGGTTTCACGAGGCCGGCAAGCCACGCGAGCAGTGGCGCGTGGGCACCGAGTACGAGAAGGTCGGCATCGAGCGCGACACCGCCAAGGCGCTGTCCTACTCCGGGCGTCGCGGCGTGCGGGCCATTCTCGAAGGGCTGGTAAGCGACTACGACTGGGAGCCGCAGGAAGAGGAGGGTTTTCTCATCGGTCTGAAGCGCGGCAACCACGCCATCACCCTGGAGCCGGGCGGCCAGATCGAGTTGAGCGGCGAGCCGTGCGACGACATCCACTGCAGCAACGCCGAGTTCTCCCAGCACATCCGCGAGCTGATCGACGTGGCGGAGCGATTCGACGTGGCCTTCCTGGGGCTTGGAATCCAGCCCTTCAGCCGGGTGGACGAGATCGAGTGGCTGCCCAAGCGGCGCTACCGCATCATGGGACCCTACATGTCCAAGGTGGGGACCCTGGGCCATCGCATGATGAAGCAGACCGCCACGGTGCAGGCCAACATCGACTACGGCGACGAGAAGGACGCCATGGCGAAGCTGCGCACGACCATGGGCCTGGCGCCGGTGATCGGCGCGGCGTTCGCCAACTCGCCCATTTCGGACGGCGAGCCCAACGGCTTCAAGAGCTACCGCGGCCACATCTGGACACACACGGACACGGACCGGTGCGGCCTGCTGGAGTTCTGTTTCTCCCCCGATGCCACCTTCCACCACTACGTGGAGTACGCCCTCGACGTCCCCATGTACCTCATCTCCCGGGAGGGTAACTACATCGACATGACCGGGATCCCGTTCCGCCACTTCCTGGAGCACGGGCACCAGGGCGAGTACGCCACCATGGCCGACTGGCAGCTTCACTTGACCACGCTCTTCCCCGAGGTACGCCTGAAGCACTACATGGAGTTCCGCTCCGCGGACAGCCAGGCGCCCGAGCTCATGCCCGCCCTGCCGGCCCTCATCAAGGGTCTTTGCTACGACGCCGACTGCCTGGGCGCCGCTTGGGACCTGGTCAAGGGGTGGTCCTTCGACGAGCGCATGACCGCCTACCAAGACTCCCACAAGCACGGGCCCGCCGCGCGCTTCCGCCGCTACACCCTGGGCGACGTGGCCAAGGAGATGGTGGACATCGCCTGGGAGGGCCTCGCGCGCCAGCGTGCCCTGAGCCGGCGCGGCGAGGACGAGACCATTCACCTGAAAGCTCTGCGCGACCTGGTGCAGCAAGGCCTTTGCCCCGCGGACGTCGTCCTTTCCAAGTGGCAGGGCGAGTTCCGCCAGGACCTCCGCCGCCTTATCGACGACAGCTCGTACAAGCTGCCGTAAACCAGGCTATCAACCGGCTGGACTTTTCCCGTCCATCGCGCTAGTATCCGTCCCATCTTTCCGTCGGTGTGATGCGTCACGCCAAGCCCCGGAGCGGTCAGGCCGAGCCGGCCGACTCCACGAGGGGGCAGCGGGAAGACGCGCGTTGCCGCTTGGATCCGGAAGCGCCGGACCGAGACGGATGAGACATTCTGGCGTCTATCGTTTCCACGGTAGCGGGATGGCCTTCCGGATCGGTCCGGGAGGCTTTTTTGCTTTCGGCCTTGTCGGTGGCTTTGTCGGTCGTGGATTGTTCCGAGGAGGAAAACGAATGGGACGGAAAATGACGGCGCCGGAAATCCGGGGCATGAAGGAACGCGACGAGAAGATCGTCTGCCTTACGGCCTACGACTACTGCTTCGCCCGTATCCTGGACGAGGCCGGCATCGACCTCCTGCTGGTGGGCGATTCGCTGGGCTCGGTGGTGCAGGGGCACGAGAGCACGCTGCCCGTCACCGTCGAGGACATCATCTACCATACGCGCGCGGTGATCCGCGGACGCCGGCGCGCCCTGGTGGTTTCCGACATGCCGTTCATGACCTTCCAGTTGGGCGTGGACGAAGCCAAGCGCAACGCGGGGAGGCTCGTGCAGGAGGGCGGCGCCGAAGCGGTCAAGCTCGAAGGCGGCGTCACTCAGGCGGCCGCCATCGAGGCGCTGGTGAAGATGGGCGTGCCCGTCATGGGGCACGTGGGGCTGACTCCCCAGTCCGTGCACCAGTTCGGCGGCTATCGCATCCAGGGGCGCGGCGAAGCCGACGCCCGCGCCATCTTCGAGGACGCCGTGGCGGTGGAGGAAGCCGGCGCGTTCGCGATCGTGCTGGAAGGCATCCCCGTGCAACTCGCCAGGGAGATCACCCAGCGCCTGACCATTCCCACCATCGGCATCGGCGCCGGCATGCACTGCGACGGGCAGATCCTCGTGGTCCACGACATGCTCGGCCTGTTCGACGACTTCACGCCCAAGTTCGTCAAGCGCTACGCCAATCTCAAGGAAACCATCGGCGGCGCGGTGCAGAGCTACATGGAAGAGGTGCGGACCGAGGCGTTCCCGGCGGAGGAGCACACGTTCCACTGAGGACGGGCGGCGGCGCCTCGCGCCATGCAAGCGTTACCCAACATCCGCGCCATCCCGGAGATGCAGGCATGGAGCGGCCGTGCCCGGCGCGAGGGGAAGCGCATCGTCCTGGTGCCCACCATGGGATACCTGCACGAAGGCCATCTGAGCCTCGTGCGTGAGGCCGTGAAGCACGGCGACTGCCGGGTGGTCTCCATCTTCGCCAATCCCGCCCAGTTCGCTCCCTCCGAGGACTTCGACAGCTACCCGCGGGATCTGGAGCGCGATGTCCGGCTGCTTGTGGAGGAGCGAGTGGATCTCCTTTTCAATCCCTCGGTCGAGGACATCTACCCGCCGGGATATCAGACCTACGTGGAGGTGGAAGAGGTCAGCCGGCCGTTGTGCGGCGCTCACCGGCCGGGACATTTCCGCGGCGTGGCCACGGTGGTGCTGAAGCTCTTCAACATCGTGCGCCCGCACGTGGCCGTGTTCGGCCGCAAGGACTACCAACAGGTCCAGGTCATCAGGCGGATGCGCGACGACCTGAACCTGGAGGTGGAGATCGTCGAATGCGACACGGTGCGGGAGGACGACGGCGTGGCCATGAGCTCGCGGAACCGCTACCTGGGGCCGGCCGAGCGGGAGGCCGCGCGTTGTCTGCAAAGCGCCCTGGGCAGGGCCGAGGCGCTGGTCCGCGGCGGCGAGACCGCGGCCGCGCGGATCCGTGAGGCGGTGGTGGAAGAGATCTCCCGGCAGCCCCTGGCGCGTCTCGAGTACGCCGACCTGTGCGACCCCAGGGAGCTTCGCCTGGTGGACGAGGTTACGGGCCCCACGCTCCTGGCCGTCTGCGCGTGGGTCGGCAAGGCTCGCCTGATCGACAACCGGATCCTGGCGGTGCCGGGACCGTAGACGGCGCCGCTACTCGCCGAACTCACGGGCGCAGGGCCGACGAACCGGAATACGATCCCATGGCCTCGACCAAGGAAACCGCCGAGAAGACCGTCACCGTCAACCGCCGGGCGCGCCGGGAGTACTTCATCGACGAGTCCTTCGAGGCCGGGATGGTGCTGCTGGGCAGCGAGGTGAAGGCGCTTCGGGACGGCCGCGTCAATCTCGCCGACAGCTACGCCCGGGTCGACAAGGGCCAGGTGTACCTGGTCAACTCCCACATCAGCCCCTATCCGGCGGCCAACATGTTCAATCACGAGCCCACCCGGCCGCGGAAGCTGCTTCTGCACAAGCGCGAGATCATGCGGCTCACCGGCAAGGTCAAGGAGCGCGGCTTGACCCTGATTCCGTTGAAGCTATACTTCAAGGACGGGCGCGCCAAGGTGGAGTTGGGCCTGGCCCGCGGAAAGAAGCTCTACGACAAGCGCGCCACGGTCAAGGAGAAGATGGTCCGGCGCGAGATGGAACGCTCCATGAAGAGCCGCAGAAGTTGAGCGGCGGACCAGGGCGCATCATTGGGGGCGATATGGGTTCGACGGGGGTGGGAAGTCAAAGTGGCATGCCGGGGTCCTGCGGCCTCGTCAAAAACGCAGGACTGCAAGTAACTGCAGACGAACACGAGTACGCTCTGGCTGCTTAGACAGCCAGCGTCTTGCCGGCTTTCTCCCGCGGGGTCGGACAAGGCGTCATTCAGCGGGATGGACCGATTCCTCTGCCGGAGGGGATGAGGTCGAGATCCAAACCGGCTGGTCGCACAAGACCCCGTCGCCGGGGGCTTGGACGATGAGAGCAAAACGGCGACTAAGCATGTAGTCACTTTCGGCGGAAAGCCTTCGGACGGGGGTTCGATTCCCCCCGCCTCCACCAACATCTCCCAAGTGTTGGGTCCAACCCGACAGCGCCGCAAGCCTGTACCGTCCCGGCATAAACCCTGTTCCGTCACGCAACACGCGACGCCCTGAACAGCGTTGAGCCAATCTCTGCCCCATTTGCTCAGCAGACTGAGTAAATTTACTCATGGTATTGAGTATTTGTCGTATACGCCTCCCGCGCAGCCTGCTCGTCGGGGGCGACGGCATCGCTGTCGAGGAGTTCCTGTCGAGACCGGTAGAGTATTGGGTGGGAGCGTGAGCCGATAAAACGCTGAACGTATTGAGTGAGTTACAGGTACTTGATGAAGGCTATGGCGACTGCGGCTATGGCTGTCAACAAGCCGAGAAGGCGCCACGTGAGGTTTGTTATCTGCGCCGTGAGGCAGTTTCAACGCCGGCAATGCGCTCAACCAGCCGGGTCTCCAGTTTGGCCAAGTCCTCGCGCGTTGCGTAGTGATGTGTGGCGTCCATGTTTGAATTCTATAACATACGGACCAATTCAAGCAAGCAACCCGATACCCGCAGCTTCTGAATGCGTTGACGCTCTACGGAGCCACTTCTCGCATCAAACCTCACGCCTCTTCACCCGTGGCCGGGTATCCCTTCGTAGGCGTGCTCGCCCCAGACGTCCCTCACCCGGCGGTTGCGGCCGCAACTGAAGCGGTAGTAGCGATAGCGGACCGGGTTCTTCTTGTAATAGTCCTGGTGGTAGTCTTCCGCGGCGAAGAACGGGCCGGCGGGCAGGATCGGGGTGACGATGGGTCGGTCGAGCTGCTTCTGCGCGGCGGCCTTGGACGCCTCGGCAAGCCGGCGCTCCTTGTCGTTCGCGACGAAGACGGCGGTCTCGTAGGACTGGCCGCGGTCGCAGAACTGGCCGCCGTCGTCGGTGGGGTCCACCGAGTGCCAGAACGCGGTGAGCAGCGCCTCGTAGCCGACCTTGGCCGGGTCGTAGGTGATCTCCACGGCCTCGTAGTGGCCGGTGCCGCCGGCCGTGACCTGCCTGTAGGTCGGGTCGGCGGTCTTGCCGCCGGTGTAGCCGGAGACGGTCGAGACCACGCCGGGCACCTTGTCGAAGTCCGACTCGACGCACCAGAAGCAGCCGCCGGCGAAGACGGCCTTTGGGAGTTGTTGCGCGCTTGCGGTGTGGGCGACGAGCAAGAGCGCCGCGGCAACGGTGAGCATGATTTGCTTCATTGTCTACCTCCCTATTCACCTAACCAGAATGCCGGGACGGCCTCAAGCGGAAACACTCTTGTATTCCGTCCCGATCCTTCATATTGTCTGGCAGGCGACGGTCCGGCGACCGGCGAGGATGGATGCACCAACCGAGGGAGCGATGCGATGGGGGAACTGGAAGAAAAGATCGGTGCCAATTTCCTGCGGCTCCTGGCAGCCAAACAGCGGCTGACCGTCCTGGACGGGAAGGCGAAGAAGATGATCGCGGACCTGAACATGGCGATCCAGCTCTTGAGCGGCAAGGAGACCGGGCACATGGACGACAAAGGCGCCTACCACGTCCACACGCGCGCGAAGAGTGGGGTGCCGCAGCGGCAACTGGCTTTACCCACCATCGAGGAACTGGACAAGGTGGTGCGGTACAAGAAGCAGGCCAGGGAGGAAGTGGAAACCTTGAACAAGGAGTTCAAGGACCTGGAGGCGCGCTTGTGACGCTTCAGATCAGCGACCGCGACTGACAGCCGTCCACGTTGATGCACGCGCCCGAGATCCAGTTGGCGCGCTCCGAGGCGAGAAAGACCACCACGTCCGCCACTTCCTCGGGTTTTCCGAAACGGCCCGCGGGCAGCTCGCGTTCCACGAACGCGGCGATCTCCACGGGTTGCTCCCGCCGCCGCCGGTCCCACGAACCGCCGGGGAAGAGGATGGAGCCCGGCGCCACGCTGTTTACGCGAACCCCGTCGGGCGCCAGTTCCCGCGCCATTTCCTTGGACAGGCTGATCATGGCGGCCTTGGCCGCGTTGTAGGTCATGGGGCCGCCCCACTCGCGGCCGTAGATGGACGCGATGTTGATGACGCAGCCGTGCTTGCGCTCGCGCATGGACGGCACCACCACGCGGCACAGGTCGAGTGCCGAAAAGAAGTTCAGGGCGAAACCGCTCTGCCAGTCTTCGCCGGACGCGGACAGGTTGCCGCCCGGACGCGAGCCGCCGACGTTGTTGATCAGGATGTCGACGGCCTGAAACCGCTCCCGGGTCTCGGCAAACCAGGCGCGCGCGGCCTCCTCGTCGGTGACGTCCAGGGCCGAGGCGAGGACTTCCGCGCCGCGTCCGCGCAGCTCCCGCGCGGTCTCTTCGAGGTCTTCCCGGCCGCGCGCGCAAACGCTCAGCCGGCAGCCCTCGGCGGCGAGGCCCCTCGCGATGTCCTTGCCGATGCCCCGGCTGGCGCCGGTGATCATGGCCACCTTGCCCGTCAGCCCGAGATCCATCCGTGCTCCTTACCTGACTGGCCGCATCTGTTACGGCAGCGCATGGGAGGCGTCCCCTTTCCGGGGATTGCGGAAGCTCATCCAGCTCCACTGGTCCGGATGGCGTCGCACCATGTCCTCGATTTCCTGAACGAACAGCCCCGCGTTGGTCCGCAGGTCCGCTTCCCGGTCGCCGGTATTCACGAAGCGGAGCTCGGGCTTGACGTGCAGCATGAGGCGGTTGTCGTGGCCGCGCACCATGAAGAGCGGCACCACCGCGGCCCCCGTGCGCTGGGCGATGGTGACGGGACCCTTGGGCGCGGGTGCGCGGCGTCCCAGGAAGTCCACTTCGACTCCGGCGCTCCTGAACTCGTCCGGCACCACCAAGACGATCCCGTTGCGCCGCAGCGCCTGGATGATCCGCGGCACCGACTCGCGCCGGGGACGGGCGGGTATGATCTTGACCCCGGCGCGCGTGACGTACTCGTGTTGCAGCGCGGCGAAACCCTCTTCCTCGGCGAGCTTGAGGACGACGCTGAAGTCGTAGCCCTGGGCCGCGAGGCGCGGCCCGATCATGGGGAAATTGCCGAGATGGGCACTCAACGCCAGCACCCCCTTGTTGCGCGCGAGCGCCGCGCGCAGGTGCTCCTGGCCGTCGATCTCGATGTGCGAGCAAATCTCTTCGTCGGGCATGTGGAGCGTCGCGAGCGCTTCCAGGAAGCTCTGCGCGAAGTTGCGCCATGCCCGGTGCACCACGGTGCGGCGCTCGGACTCGGTCGGCAACTCCCCGGCCATGGTCTGTGCCAGGGTGTCCTGCATGCGCCTCCGATAGCGCCACAAGAGCACGCGGCTGACCCGCTCGACGGTTCCGGCAATGTACGGGATCGCCCACCCGGGCAGCCAGCGAAGGCTGCCGACAAAAGCGCGCAGCAGGTACTCGCCGGCGCGATAGCGGGCGCGGTACAGCAGGCCTTTGCGTCGACCCCGTCTCATGTCTTGCCTGCGGTCCTGGCGCGCAAGGTGAGGGTGCGGCATACTCGCGCGGCTCCGGACCTCCATGTCACGGACATCCCGATGAAAACTGGAACGGAAACGCTACGAGGCGTGATCCGGCTGGCCTTCCTTCGCGCCCACCCGGCCCAGCGCCGACAACCCGCGCAGCCGGCCGATGATGCCGGGGATCTTGTCCGCCGCGAACGCCACTTCCTCCCGCGTGTTGTAGCGGCTGAGACTGAACCGGACGGCTCCCTGCAGCCAACGCGGCGGCACCTTCATGGCGCGCAGCACGTGGGAGGGTTCCACCGAGCCCGCCGTGCAGGCGGAGCCGGTGGAAGCGCAGATGCCGAACTCGTCCAGCAGCACGATGATCGACTCGCCCTCCAGGTATTCGAAGGCGATGTTGAGCGTGTTGGACAGGCGCTCCGCGCGCCCGCCGTTGACCCGGGCGCCCGGACAGGCGGCCAGAAGCGCACGCTCCAGTTGGTCGCGCAGGGCGGTCAACTGCTCGCGTTCGGCCGGGATGTCCCGGGCCGTGAGCTTCGCGGCCTCTCCCATGCCCACGATGCCGGCGACGTTTTCGGTGCCGGCGCGGCGGTTGCGCTCCTGGTGGCCGCCGATGATGAACGGCCGCAACGCGATGCCGCGGCGCACGTACAGGGCCCCCACGCCCTTGGGGCCGTGAAACTTGTGGGCCGAGATGGTCAGCAGGTCGATGGGGCTGTTCTTCACGTCGAGGTCGATCTTGCCCGGCACCTGCACCGCGTCCACGTGGAAGGGAATGCCCCTGGCCTTGACGATCTCGCCGGCTTCCTGCACGGGAAAGACGACCCCGGTTTCGTTGTTGGCGTACATGATGGAGACCAGGGCGGTGTCATCGGTGAGGGAGTCACGCAGCTCGTCCAGGTCCAGCCGCCCCTCCTCGTCCACTCCGAGCCAGGTGACCCTGTACCCCTTCTTCTCCAGGTGCTGGCCCAGACCGTGCACCGCGGGGTGCTCCACCGCGGTGGTGATGAAGTGACGCTTGTCCGGCGAGCCCTCCAGCATGCCGCGGATGGCGGTGTTGTCCCCCTCCGAGCCGCAACTGGTGAACATCACCTCGACTTCGTCGTCGGCCCCCAGCAGCCCCGCCACCTGTTTGCGCGCGCGGTCGAGGGCGCGGCCGACCCGGGTCCCGAAGCCGTGGATGCTGGACGGGTTGCCGTAGAGCTCCTTGAGGTAGGGCGCCATGGCCTCGTAGACCGGCGGCGCGACCCGCGTGGTGGCGTTGTTGTCGAAGTAGATGACGTCGGCCATGGCTCTTACACCACGAACGAGGCGCCGCACCCGCAACTGCGTTTCACGTTGGGGTTCTGGAACACGAAGGCCGCCTCCATCAGGGTCTCCTTGTAGTCCAGCTCGGTGCCGCCCAGGTAGAGCAGGCTCTTCAGGTCTACGATCACCTTGGCGCCGCCTTGCTCGAAGATGCGGTCCGTGGGCTTGGGGTCGTCGAGATCCATCTTGTACTGCAACCCGGAGCAGCCTCCGCCCACGACCTTCAGGCGCAGGCCGGTACAGTCGCGCTCGTCCTGTTCGAGCAGCTCCTTGATGCGGTTGGCCGCGCTCTCCGTGATCTGGACTTCTGTGGCCATTGCGTGTTCCCGTGCGCCGTGGGCGTGTCCCCCTTGGGCGAGTCCGGCCCGCCGGCGCGCTATTTCCCGGCGGCCGCCCGCGCCGGCCTGGCCGCCCCGGCCCGCCTGGCGTAGGCCGGCGAGAGCCCGCGCAAGCGGTTGACTTCTTCCTCCACCCGGTTCAGCACGTAGTCCACCTCTTCCTCGGTGTTGAACCGGCCCAGGCCGAAGCGGATAGAACCGTGGGCGAGATCCTCCCGCAATCCCATGGCCTTGAGCACGTGGGAGGGCTCCAGCGCGGCGGAGGTGCAGGTGGAACCGGCGGAGACCGCCACGTCGTTGAGCCCCATGATCAGGGACTCGCCTTCGACGAAGCCGAAGGCCACGTTCAGGTTGCCGCACAGGCGCTCCGTGGGATGCCCGTTGAGGTGCAGCTCGTCCAGGCGCGCGAACAGGCCGGCCTCAAGGCGGTTCCGCAGATGGGTGATGTGCGGCAGTTCTTCGGCCATCTCCGCGCGCGCGATCTCGCACGCCCTGCCGAAGCCGACGATGCCGGGCACGTTGAGCGTGCCCGAGCGCATGCCCCCCTCGTGGCCGCCGCCGTGGATGGTGGGGCTCAGGCGCACCGCCGGCTTGCGCGCGCTGACGTAGAGCGCGCCGATCCCCTTGGGGCCGTGCAGCTTGTGGGCGGTCATGGAAAGGAGGTGGATCCCCGACGCTTCCACGTCGATGGGCATCTTGCCCACCGCCTGGGTGGCGTCGGAATGGAACAGGATGCCGTGTTCGGCGGCGATCCGGCCGATTTCCTCCAGCGGCTGGATGGTGCCGACCTCGTTGTTGGCCGCCATGATGGAGATGAGCAGGGTCCTGCCGTCGATGGCCGCGCGCAGCTTTTCGAGGTTCACCGTGCCGCGCGCGTCCACGGGGAGGTAGGTGACGCGGAAGCCGTGGCGTTCCAGGAACTTGCAGGAATCCAGCACCGCCTTGTGCTCGGCCGCGCAGGTGATGACGTGGTCGCCCCGGTCGCGGTGCATTTCCGCCACCCCCTGGATGGCGAGGTTGTCCGACTCGGTGGCGCCGCTGGTGAAGACGATCTCCTTGGGCGCGGCGCCGATCAGCGCGGCCACGTTCTTGCGCGCCTCGTACACCGCCGCATCCGCCTCCCAGCCGAACGCGTGCTTGCTCGCCGAGTTGCCGAACTGTTCCGTGAAGAACGGCAGCATGGCCTCCACCACCCGCGGGTCCACCGGCGTCGTCGCATGATTGTCGAAGTAGACAGGGAGCTTCACGAGAAATACCTCCAGAACCTTTCATTTAGGCTGCCGGCTCGGCGATTGTCAAGAAAGAGCCGGGATGGCTCCTCGACGTGGCGCGGCCGCGCCGGCTACGCGCGGGCCGAGCGGTCGGGGCTTTGCAACTCCCTCAGGCATTGCCCGGTGGCGGACTCGCCCTTTCGCATGACCTCCTCGGGGGTCCCTGACGCCACCACGTGGCCGCCGTTCTCGCCGCCCTCGGGGCCCAGGTCCACGATGTAGTCGGCGCAGCGGAGGAAGTCCGGGTTGTGCTCGATGGCGATGACCGTGTGGCCGGCTTCCACCAGCCGGTCGAGGATCTCCACCAGCCGGGTCACCTCCTCGAAGTGGAGGCCGGTGGTGGGCTCGTCGAAGAGATACAGGGCGCGGCCTCCGGGCCGCTTGCTCAGCTCCCGCGCGAGCTTCACCCGTTGCGCCTCGCCGCCCGAGAGCGTCGTGGCCGGCTGTCCCAGCCGAAGGTAGCCGAGTCCCACCTGCCACAGGGTCTCCAGCCGCGCCCGCACCAGCGGCACGTTGCCCAGAAGCTCCAGCGCCTCGGTGACGGTGAGATCGAGCACGTCGGCGATGCTGGCTCCCTTGTAGCGGATCTCCAGCGTCTCGCGATTGTAGCGGCGCCCGCCGCACACGTCGCAGGTCACGGACACGTCCGGCAGGAACTGCATCTCGATGCCGGCCGTGCCCGCGCCTTGACACGCTTCGCATCGCCCGCCCGCCGCGTTGTAGGAGAAGCGTCCGGCGCCGTAGCCCCGCAGCCGGGCCTCGGGCAGGCGCGCGAACAGGTTCCGCAAGGGGTCGAAGAGTCCGCCGTAGGTGGCGGGAGTGGAGCGGCTGTTGCGCCCGATGGACGCCTGATCGACGTAGAGGACGCGGTCGAAGGCGTCGAGGCCGGCGACGGCGGGAGATGAACGCGTTGGACCGCGTGGCGCTGCCCTTGCCGCGTGGCGCGGATGCCGTTGCGCCGCCTCGTACAAGGTGTCCGCCACGAGGCTGCTCTTGCCCGAGCCGGAGACGCCGGTGACACAGGTCATCGCCCCCATTGGGAAGTCTACGTCGATGTTCTTCAGGTTATGGCGCGTTGCGTTCTTGATCGAGATCGTGCCGGTGCCGGTTCGGCGCCGAGGGGAGGGCGGCGGCGGCGCGCCGGCCAGATACGGTCCGGTGCGGGACGCGGGGTTCGCGCGAATCTCCTCCACCGACCCGGTGGCGAGCACCTCTCCTCCCTCGACCCCCGCTCCCGGCCCCATGTCGATGACGTGGTCCGCGGCCAGGATCACGTCCCGGTCGTGCTCCACCACCAGCACGGTGTTGCCCGCGTCCTTGAGTTGCCGCAGGATGTCGAGGAGCCGCGCGGTGTCGCGCGGGTGGAGCCCGACGGTGGGTTCGTCGAGCACGTAGATCACGCCCGAGAGATGCGCGCCGATGTGGGCGGCCAGCCGAATCCTCTGGCACTCGCCCCCCGAAAGGCTGTCCGACGGCCGCGCCAGGGTCATGTAACCCAACTCCAGCCGCAGCAGCGCATCGGTGCGTTCGCGGATCTCGCGCAGGACGTTCCCAGCCACCGCGGACTCGCGTTCCTCCAGGGTCAGTTCTTGGATAAATCGGTATAAGTCGTTCAGCGGCAACGCAGAAACCTGGGCAATGTGCAACCCGCCGATCTTCACCTTCAGGCTTTCCGGCCGCAGGCGGGTCCCGTGGCACTCGGCACACGGCGGTTGGCCGGCCTCCGCGGAGCCGTCGTCGTCCTTGCGGGACCGCCCGCGCGCCTGGACGCCGAGCCCGCGGCACGCCGGACAGGCTCCGTGCGGGCTGTTGAACGAGAAGAGCTGCGGCACCGTCTCGGGGAACGGCGTGCCGCATTCCAGACACGCGGCGCGTTGGGTATAGCGACAGGACTCCGCGCCGGCGCCGTCACGCACCTCGATGGCCACGACCCCGTCGCCGTGTTCCAGGGCGACCTCCAGGGAGTCCGCCAGCCGTTTGGCGATGCCCTCCCGCGCCACCAGCCGGTCCACCACCAACTCGGCCCGGTCGGGCGGAGCCGAGCCGGCCGCCTCCGCCACTTCGGCCAACTCCGCGACCTCGCCGCCCACCTTGACGCGCACGAATCCCGCGCGCACCACCCGTTCGATCTCGCGCCGGAACTCGTCCGGGCCGCCGCAACGCAAGGGAGCCAGCACCTCGACGCGGGCGCCGGCCGGCCGCTCCAGGACCGCGTCCACCATCTGCTGCACCGTGTGCACGACGATGGGCTGGCCGCAACGCAGGCAATGAGCGCGTCCGACGTGGGTGAACAGCAGCCGCAAATGGTCGTGAATCTCGGTCAGCGTCCCCACCGTGGAACGGGGGTTCTCGTGGAAACGCTGTTGAGGCACCGCGATGGCCGGGGAAAGCCCGCGGATGGAGTCCACGTCCGCCCGCGCCAGCGGGTTCAGGAGCTGGCGCGCGTAGGTGGACAGCGACTGCATGTAGTGCCGCTGCCCTTCCGCGTACACCGTGTCGAACGCCAGCGACGACTTCCCCGACCCCGAAACCCCGGTGATCACCACCAGCTTGCCGCGCGGGATCTCGACGTCGACGTTCTTGAGATTGTGGACGCGCGCGCCCTCGATGAGGATGCTCATGCCCCTCCGTCGGACGTCCGCCCGCGCGCCAGTTCCGCCGCCAGCAGGATGGCCTGCTTCATGCTGCGGCTGTCCGCGACTCCCTTGCCGGCGATGTCGTACGCGGTGCCGTGGTCCACGGAGGTCCGGATGAGCGGCAGGCCCAGGGTGAGGTTGACGCCGTCGGTGAAGTGCAGCAGCTTGAACGGGCCGAGCCCCTGGTCGTGGTACATGCACACCACCGCGTCGAACTCCCCGCGCGCGGCGCGGTGGAACAGGCTGTCCGCCGGGATCGGACCGGACACGTCCATGCCGCGGGCGGCGCACTCGCGCACCGCCGGCCGGATCACCCGCCGCTCCTCCCCGCCGAACATTCCGTCTTCGCCCCCGTGGGGGTTCAGGGCGGCCACCGCCACCCGCGGCTCGGCTATGCCGAACCATTCCCGCAATGCCCGATGGGTCAGCTCGACGGTGGTGCGCACGCGCCCGCGGGTCAGCGTCGCGGCGACCTCGGTCAGCGGCAGGTGCACCGTCACCAGCACCACCTTGAGGCGTGTTCCATGGAGCATCATGCGCACTTCCCGGGTACGGGTGAGGTCGGCCAGAAGCTCGGTGTGGCCGGGATAGAGGTGGCCCGCGTCGTTCAGGGCCTTCTTGCTGATGGGCGCCGTGGCCATGGCGTCGGCGGTGCCCTCCTTGATGAGGTCCACCGCCCGGAGGATGTAGCGGTACGCGGCTTCGCCGCCGGCGCGACTGGTCCGGCCTGGCCGCACCTGGGCGGGTTTCAGACCGGAGACCTCCTCGACGACGACGGGCGCGCCTGCCGCCCTCGGTTCATCCGGCTTCCGAACCGGCCATCGCGGGGCACGGGCCTGTTCGAGCATCAAGGGGTCGCCCACGAGAACCACGCGGCAGGCGCGTCGCACCGCCGCGTCACGGGCCGCCTTGACGGCCACTTCGGGGCCGATCCCGGCGGGATCGCCCATGCTCACGGCGACTACCGGTTTCGGCATGGCCACCCGGTGCGTCCTTGTTGGCGACCGAACCCTATGGGTTGGCATCCGGCGCGGCGGGTGCCGCCGGGGCGCCTTCGATGGGATCGTTGAGCGGCACGTCCGGATCGTCCCCCGCCTCGGTGGTGAACAGCGGTATGCCGAACAGCTTGACTCTCTTGCGATCGCTCACGCCCGAAGGGTCGGGGAGGGGTTCTTCGTCGTAGATGTAGGTGAGCGGGTTGACATAGTCCCAGAAGCCCTTTGGCTTTTCCGGCGGCGCGGTGGTGGCCATGAGGCTGCCGACGGTGCCGCGCTCGGCCTCCAGCGCCTCGAAGTCGTATTCGGAGAGCTTGACTTCCACGCGGTGCTTCTTGCGCAGGTCGGTCTTGAGCCACTTGGCGAACCGTTCCCGGAGCGTCTTGGTGTAGAGTTCGTCGCGCACCTGCTCGGAAACCGACTCGAAGCTCCGCCTCACGCCGCCCTCGCGGTCCTCCGCCCTGACCAGGTGGTAGCCCAGGCTGGTGCGGACGGGCGGGCTGATCTCGCCTTTTTGTAAAGCCGCGGCCGCCTTGGCCAGGGAATCGGGCAGATCCCCGGGCTTGACCCAGCCGATGTCGCCGCCCTCGCTCGCGCCCGCGCCCTCGGAGTGGGTGCGCGCCAGCGCGGCGAAGTCGGCGCCGTCCACGATCTCCTGACGCAATTCTTCGATGCGTGCGCGCACCGCCTGCTCCTGGTCGGTGAAAGCGCCTTCGCCCGCGCTCAGCATGAGGTGGCGGAGACGGAGCCTGAGTTCGGTGCGATACAGGAGCGGGTTGGCGTCGTAGTAGCGCTTGGCGTCCTGCATCGTAATGTGGATCCGCTGGCGCACGTTGCGGCGGATCAGCTCGTCCCGCTCGATCTGGCGCCGGACCTCGTCGCGGTATTGCCGCATGTCCTTGCCTTGGCGCTCGAGAAGGCCGGCGAACTGCGCGGGGGAGAGCCGGTTTTGCTCCCGCAGGGCGCGGATGTAGCCGTCGATGTCCTCGTCGCGCACGCGGATGCCCGTGCCCCTCACCTCGGCCTGGACAAGCTCGTCGGTGATGAACTCCTCCAGCCATTCCTGAGGGGCGCGTCCCGCGGTCAGTTCGTCGAGGCGCACGTCCTTCCCGAGCCGATCCCGGGTGAACTTCCTCAGGTCCGAGAAGGTGTGGGGCACACCATTGACCACGACGACGACCTTCTCGACGAGATTCGCGGAAGCGGCGCCGGAGAGCAGGACACAGAGCGCGGCGAATGCCACGGCACCCAGGGCCGGCTTCGAAAAAGGGCGTTGGCAAGCGAACTTCATGGCAGGGTAACCATACATTTCTAGGAAATCACGTGCAATAACTCGCAGGTCTCACGGATGAGGCCGGGCCAGTCCGCGTGGTCCGGAGTGTACGACAGGCGTCCCTCGGGCGAGAAACGGAAGTTCCGGTGATCCTCCTGCGCGAGCTTCAGCAGGCGGTCGACGTCGAGGGTGGAGGTGGCGTGGAAGTTCAGCGACAGGCGGCCGTCCTGGTAGATGATCTGGGTCGCCAGGGCGCGGATCAGCGCGCGCCGCAGCTCCATGACCCGGAACAGGTTCTCCACCACCTCGGGGTAGTGGCCGTAGCGGTCGCGGATCTCGTCCCGGATCTCCCCCAGTTGCTCCGCGTCCTCCAGGTTGGCCAAACGCTTGTAGAACAGCAGCCGCTGGTTGGCGCTGGGCATGTAGTCGTCGGGGAAGTAGGCGGGAATGCCCAGCCGGATCTCGGGTTCCACGGCGACCCGGCGCTCTTCGCCCTTCAATTCGTGGATGGTCTCTTCCATCATCTGGGTGTAGAGCTCGAAGCCCACCGCGGCGATCTGGCCGGACTGCTCCCGGCCCAGCAGGTTGCCGGCGCCGCGGATCTCCAGGTCGTGCAGCGCCAGCTTGAAGCCGCTGCCCAGCTCGTCCAGCTCCTGCAGCGCCCGCAGGCGCTTTTCCGCGTCCCTGGTCACGGTGCCGCTTCCGGGCAGCAACAGGTAGGCGTAGGCGCGCCGCGACGAACGCCCGACCCGCCCCCGCAGCTGGTAGAGCTGGGCCAGGCCGAAGCGGTCGGCGCGGTTGATGATGATGGTGTTGGCGTTGGGATAGTCCAGGCCCGACTCGATGATGGCCGAGCACACCAGCACCTGGGCCTCGTTCTCGTGGAACCGGTCCATGCTCTTCTTCAGCTCGGCCGGAGTCATCTGCCCGTGGGCGATGGTGACCCGGGCCTCGGGCACCAGGTCCATGATCTTCTGCCCCGTACGCTGGATGCTCTCCACCCGGTTGTGCAGGAAGAACACCTGGCCCTCGCGGTTGATCTCCCGCAGGATGGCGTCGCGGATTACGCCCTCGTCGTAGCGCGTCACGTAGGTGCGCACCGCGAGCCGGTTGGGCGGCGCCGTCTCGATGACGCTCAGGTCGCGGATCCCCGACAGCGACATGTGCAGCGTGCGCGGGATCGGCGTGGCCGTGAGGCTCATGACGTCCACGGTGGCGCGGAGCTGCTTGAGCTTCTCCTTGTGGCCGACGCCGAAGCGGTGTTCCTCGTCGATGACCACGAGCCCGAGGTTTTTGAAGGCCACGTCCTTTTGCAGCAGCCGGTGGGTGCCGATGACGACGTCGATGAGCCCGTTGGCGAGGTCCTTGAGCGACTCCTGCACGGTCTTGCCGGTGACGAAGCGGCTCAGGCTCTCCACCCGCACCGGGTAGGGCTCGAAGCGGGCGCGGAAGGTCTCCAGGTGCTGCTGGGTCAGGATCGTGGTGGGCGCCAGCACGGCCACCTGCCTGCCGTCCATCACCGCCGTGAAGGCCGCGCGCATGGCCACCTCGGTCTTGCCGTAGCCCACGTCGCCGCAGATGAGCCGGTCCATGGGCTTGCTCTGCGTCATGTCCTTCAGGGTGTCGGCGATGGCCTGTTCCTGGTCCGGCGTCTCGTCGTACTCGAAGGCGGCCTCGAACTCCCGGTAGGCCTGGTCCGGCGGCGGGAAGGTGTGCCCTTCGTGCACCTCGCGGGCGGCGTAGACCCGCAGCAGCTCCTTGGCCATGGCCACGACGGACTTGCGCGTCCGCGCCTTGAGCTTGAGCCAGGAGGTCCCGCCCAGGCGGTCCAGCACCGGCGCGGCGCCGTCCGCGCCGATGAACTTCTGCACCAGGTTGATGCGGTCGATGGGCAGGTACAGGCGGTCGCCGCCCTGGTACTCCAGGTGCAGGAACTCGCCCTCCGTGCCCGCCACCTTGAGGTACCTGAGGCCGCGGTAGATGCCGATGCCCTGGTCGAGGTGCACCACCACGTCGTCCTGGCGCAGCTCGCTCAGGCTGGTGATGAAGTGGCCGGCGTTCTCGCGCTTGCGTACGGACCGGTCGCGTTTCCTGCGCCCCCAGAGCTCTTCCAGGGTGACGAGGATCAGCCCCTCGTCGGGGAGGCGGATTCCCTGGGTCAGGTCTCCCAGGAGGATCTCGGGACCGTTGCGGGAGGCTCCCGCCGCTTCCTGGAAGGACCGCTCCGAGATGGGCAGGTCCACGTCGTAGTAAGCCAGCAGTTGCTGCAGGCGCTGCGCGTCGCCGGGATGGCCCGCGACGAACAGCACCCGCTGGCCGCGCCACTGCTCCAGGTGCTCCACCAGCGGCGCCAGCGATCGTTCCGCTCCCTGGGGGGCGGTCAGAGCCGTGTGCAGGTCGGTATTCGTGTAGGAGCGTACCGAGATCCCCGACGCGGGGTCCTCCGAGGCGGCGAGGGTGTCCAGGCTTTCGCTGTGGAGCTGCCGGAACGCCGCGGCCTCCTCGCGCCAGCCGTCCGGGTCCAGGTAGAGGGCTTCGGCGGGAGCGTGGAAGCGCCCGTCCGCCGCGGCCTTGGCCGCGCGCTGCGCCACCAGCTTCTCGAACCGCTCCAGCTCCTCTTCCACCCGCGCCGGCTGGTCGCACCAGACGATGCCGCGGCGCGGCAGGTGGTCCAGCAGCGACGGCAGCGGGCGGTCGTAGAAATAGGGGACCAGGAACTCCATCCCGGCGAAGCCGACCCCCTCGCGCACCGACTCCAGCAGCGCGCGCTTGTCCTTGCGGGTGAAGCCCAGCTCGTCCGCGCGTTCCTCGATGCGCAGGAGCGTGTCGCGGCTGGTGCCCGGCCCCGCGGTGAACTCCTTGATGGGCAGCAGCAGCAGCTCCTCGCGGTACGAGCGCGAGCGCTGGGTGCGCGGGTCGAACTCGCGGATGGACTCGATGCGGTCGTCCGCGAACTCCAGGCGCACGGGCCGTCCGTAGCCCGGCGGGAACAGGTCGACGATGCCGCCGCGCACGCTGAAGTCGCCGCGCTCCTCCACCAGGGGGGCGCGCGCGAAACCCAGGTTCGAGAGCTGCCACAGCAGGTGCTCCCGGTCCACTTCCTGCCCTTCCACGAAGCGCGCGCTGTGGAAGCTCTCGCGCGGAACCACGCGCTGCATCACCGCCGCCGGCGTGGTCACCACCACCGGCGCGCGCTGCCCTGCCAGCCGGTGGAGGCCCTCCATGCGCGCGGCCATGTGGTCGGGATTCGGCGACAGGCTCTCGAACGGCAGGATGTCCCAGCCCGGGAAAAGATGCGCGCGGCTGTCGAGCGGCTTGGCCTGTTCCTCTTCTCCCAGGAAGAACAGGAGGTCGCGGAAGAGCGCTTCCGCTTCCTTCACGGTGGGCGTCAGCACGAGCAGCGGCCCGTCGAGCCCCCGCGCCGCCAGGAACACCGCGTACGCCTTGGCGCTCCCCTGGAGCCCGGAGATGCGCTTTTCGCCGCGCCATTCATGGCTCAGCAGTCGGGAGATCTTGTTGTCGAGTGAAAGGGACGCCACCGAGCCGGTTACCTCGCGAGGGACGGGGAAGGAAGTGTACCCGATGGGAGGCCTTGCACGCAACGATACGTCGTCCTTCGATTGTGTACAATCTGACGGTTGTACTTGCAATATGTGCACACCATGGGTACTTTTGTTATATGATCGAGCGCGAAATCATGCCCCGTTTGACGGCGTTGTTCCGGCAGTATCCCTTCGTGACGGTGACCGGGCCGCGGCAGTCCGGCAAGACGACGCTCTGCCGCGCGGCCTTTCCCGATCTGGCGTATGCCAACCTGGAAGCGCCCGACCAGCGGGAGTTTGCAGAATCGGACCCACGGAGCTTTCTTGCGCAGTTCAGCGAGGGGGCCGTCATCGACGAGGTGCAGCATGTTCCTGCACTGCTGTCCTATCTTCAGGTTCTCGCTGATGAGAAAGGTCGAAACAGTCTCTTCGTGCTCACGGGCAGCGAGCAGTTCAGACTCTCGGACGCCATCGGTCAGTCCTTGGCGGGGCGCACGGCGTTGCTCCGCCTGCTGCCGTTTTCTCTGGCCGAACGGCAGCGCATGGGCCCGGACGATGACCTGGACAACATCATTTACTCGGGGTTCTATCCACGGATTCTCGATCAGGGATTGGACCCGCATCAAGCGCTCGGCGACTACTTCGAGACGTATGTCGAACGGGACGTGCGCCGGTTGGGCGAGATACGCAACCTTTCGAGCTTCAGGCGCTTCGTGCGCCTGTGCGCCGGTCGGGTAGGCCAACTGGTGAATCTCAGCTCGCTGGGTTCGGACGCCGGCGTGTCCCACACGACCGCACGGGAGTGGCTCACCGTGCTGGAGGCGAGCTACATCATCTTTCAGCTACCTCCGTTTCACGCCAATATCCGAAAGCGTCTGGTCAAGTCACCCAAGTTTTACTTCTACGACGCAGGGCTGGCCAGCTACCTGATCGGCATTGAGAACAAGGGGCAGGTCGCCACCCATCCCCTTCGTGGGGCCCTCTTCGAGAACATGGTCGTTGCCGAGACGCTCAAGCATCGGTTCAACAGGGGCCGGCGGTCCAATATCTTTTTTTTCCGGGATTCAAGAGGGTTGGAATGCGACATCTTCTACGAAACCGGTCGCGGCCTTGGCGCCATCGAGGTCAAGTCCGGCTCCACGGTTGCCTCCGACTACTGTGATTCGCTCAACCGCATCAGCGATCTTGTCCCGAACATCTTCGCGAGAAGCGTCGTGTACGGCGGGACAGCGCGTCAGTCCCGAGGCGATTGCGACATCGTGCCGCTGGCTCAACTGAGTGAAGTTCTCGAACGATTCGAGGTCGATGAAGAGATGCCGCTTTCGTGAGGAGAAAGGAGACTTTCCTGGACTTTCCCGGCGCCGGTAGGCTAAATTGACGCACTCCACTCACGACCACTCCCCACGGAAAAGGACGGATCATGGCGAAGACGAACGCGAGGATCGCGAGCGCGGCGCAGGCTATACCGGAGCGGGGCTATCCCGATCTTCACGAGCACCTCCAGCGGCTGGACGACGCCGGTCTGCTGGTCCGGGTGGCGCGGGAGGTGGACAAAGACCAGGAGATGCATCCGCTGGTGCGCTGGCAGTTCCGCGGCGGCATCAAGGAGCGCGACCGCAAGGCGTTCCTGTTCGAGCGGCCGGTGGACGCCAAGGGCAAGCGCTACGACATCCCGGTGGCCATCGGCGTGCTCGCGGCCAACCGGCGCATCTACCGCATCGGGCTCGGGTGCGGCGAGGACACGGACATCAACGCGCTGTGGGCCGAGGCCAAGACCAACCCGGTGGCGCCGGTGGAGATCCCGTCGTCGGCCGCGCCGGTGCACGAGGTGGTCTACTCGGGCGCGCAGCTCAAGACCCGCGGCAAGGGCGTGGACGGCATTCCGGTCCCCATCTCCTCCCCGGGCTGGGACAACGCGCCCTACGTGAGCGCGGCCCATTTCATCTCCCGCGATCCGGACCACGGCGGGCACAACATCGGCACCTACCGGGCCATGATCAAGGCGCGCGACCGGGTCGGCTGCAACCCGTCCATCGAGCTGGGGCAGGGCATCTACCGGCACTGGGAGAAGTACCGGGAACGGGGCGAGAAGATGCCGGTGGCGCTGTGCATCGGTGGCGTGCCCGCCGTCTCCTACGTGGCGGCGCAGAAGCTGGCCTACGACCTCGACGAGTTCTCGGTGGCCGGGGGCCTGGTGAAGGCGCCCATCCGGGTGGTGGAGGGACGGACGGTGCCGGTGATGGTGCCGGCGGACGCGGAGATCGTCGTCGAGGGCTTCGTCTCCACCGAGTGGCTGGAGCCCGAGGCGCCTTTCGGCGAGTCCCACGGCCACGTGAACCCCAAGGAGTACAACCCCTTCATGGAGGTCACCTGCATCACGCGCCGGCGCGAGGCCGTCCTGTGCTCCATCATCAGCCAGGTGACGCCGTCGGAGTCGAGCGTCATCAAGAAGATGGCCTATGAGCCCATCTACCTGGAGCACCTGCGCGACGGCATCGGCGTCAAGAGCGTGGTGCGCGTGATGCTGCACGAGCCGCTGACCGCCACCCAGAAGCTCACGGTGATCCAGATGCGCAAGCCCACGCCCGCGGAGGTGTGGCGCGCGCTCATGGGCGCGGTGGCGTTCCGCCCGTCCATGTCCAAGATCGTCATCGCGGTGGACGAGGACATCGATCCCGACAACCTCGACGCGGTGTTCTGGGCCATGGGCTACCGCTCCAAGCCGCACCGCGACGTGCAGATCATGCACGGCATGGACGTGGGCCACGCACCCCGGCACGACGCGCGCGGCTCGGCCGAGGACTCGTGCCTCCTGTGGGACGCTACCCTGAAGGAGAAGCTCCCGCCCATCTCGCTTCCCACGCGGGAGTACATGGAACGGGGCCGGAAGCTCTGGGAGGAGTTGGGGCTGCCGGAACTGGAGCCTCAGTCGCCGTGGTTCGGCTACTCCCTCGGCGACTGGAACGAGGAGCTGGAGCAGGAGGCCGCCCTCGCCACCCGCGGCGAGTACTGGAAGACCGGCGCCAAGATCGCGCGCCAGCGCCGTTCCACCAAGGACATCCCGCCCAACACGTCGTTCTACGGCGAGGACGAGGACTGAGCGGGCCGGCGTGACCGAAAGGAATCGTTGCCCATGGACTACAAGACGCTCAAGTGGACGGTGCACGACAACCCGTTGCGGGCGGGGGAGCCGTGCATCGGCGTGATCACCCTCAACCGTCCGGACCAGCTCAACGCCGTGGACCCGTTGATGCGGCTGGAGCTCGACGCCCTGTGCAACGAGATCGCACGCAACTCCGTGCTCAAGGTGGTGATCCTCACGGGCGAGGGGCGGGGGTTCTGCGCGGGCGGGGACCTCACGTCGGAGGGTACCGTGCTGGGGGCGTTCGAGGGGTCCAGCGGCATCGAAGGCCCGTACAAGGAGCTGGCGGAGTATTTCCTGAACGACCTCCGCCACCGGGTGCTGCAGAGCGCCATGCGCAAGCTGGAGGACCTGCCGCAGCCCACCATCGCCGCGGTGAACGGGCCGGCGGTGGGCGTCGGCCTGGAGATGACCACGCTGTGCGACATGCGCCTCGCGTCGGAGCGGGCGCGCTTCGGCGAGGTGGCGGTGCCGGCGGGGTTCGTGCCCGAGAGCGGCGGCTCGCGCAACCTGCCCAAGCTCGTCGGCATCGGTCGCGCCATGCGCCTGATACTCACGGGCGAGATCATCGACGCCGCCGAAGCGCTGCGCATCGGGCTCGTGGACGACGTGTTCCCGCACGAAGAGCTGATGGAGCAGGCCTTCGCCCTGGCCGGGCGCATCGCCGCCAACCCCTACCTGTCGGTGCGCCACGCCAAGCGGCTGGTGAAGATGTACTGGAACTGGAACCGCACCGACGAGGGCTACCGCGAGGAGCTGGAGTCCGTGCTCGAGATCACCCGCACCAAGGACTGCCAGGAGGGCATGCGCGCGTTCCGGGAGAAGCGTCCGCCACGCTACACCTACCCCTACGACGCGGACTGGCCGTTCCCCGAGAAGACGGGCAAGAAGGAATGACGGCCGGTTATCGGGAGATCCCGCCCAGGCTCAACATCACCCAGGAGGTGCTGGAGCGTCCGGTGGCCGCGGGCCATGGGGCGCGCACCGCGATGGTGTGGCGCGGCGGCTCGCTGAGCTACGGCGAGTTGCGCGGCCGGGTGCACGGCTTCGCCCGCGGGCTCCAGGAGTTGGGGGTTGTGCCCGGGGAGCGGGTGCTCGTGCGGATGCCCAACTCGGCGGAGTTCGCCACGGCCTTCCTCGCCGCGGTGAAGCTCGGCGCCCTCCCGGTGGTGGTCAACTCGCTCCTGGGGGTGCGGGAAGTCCAGGCCATCCTCGAGCAGACGAAGCCCCGGTTCGCCGTCACCGAGGGCTCCCGCGCCCGGGCGTTGCGCGAGCTTCGCGCGCCCATGGGGCTGGAGGCCGTGATCTGCGCCGGGGAGGCCGAGGAGGGCGAAGTCCCCTTCGATACCGTCGGCGGCGAAGCCCCGGACGACGAATCACGAAACGATATCCCCACGCGAGACACGTCCGCCCACGAGCCGGCCTTCATGGTGTGCACGTCCGGCACCACCGGCCGGCCCAAGTGCATCGTGCACGCGCATCGCTGGATCGTGGCGCTTGGGGACCTCAACCGCTATCGCCTTCCGCCCGAGCCGGAAGACGTGGTGATGGCCACGGGCGAGTGGAGCTTCATCAGCGCCCTGGGCCACAACCTGCTCTTCCCGTTGCGCAACGGCGTCACCTGCGCGGTGCTGTCGGGCCGGGCCACGCCCGAAAACGTGCTGGAGCACGTGGCCGCCTTCCGCGTCACGCTGCTGCACTCGGTGGCCACGGTCTACCGCCGGATGCTGGCCACGGAGGGCATCGAGGACGCGTACGACATCCGCACGCTCCGGGGCGTGCACTCCACCGGCGAGGCGCTTCGCGAAGCCACGTATCGCCAGTGGAAAGCGCGCTTCGGCTGCGAGATGTACGAGCACTACGGGGTGTCGGAGTACCAGCTCGTGGTGGGGCAGGGGGCGCGTCACCCGGTGAGGCCGGGCTCGGTGGGCGTGCCGGCTCCGGACGTGGGCATCGCCATCGTCGACGAAGACGGCCGCCCGGTGGCGGACGGCGCCGTGGGCCGCACGGTTATCTCCACCCGGGACCCCGGGCTGTTCCTGGAGTATTACGGGGATTCCGAGCGCACCGAAGCGGCCCGGCGCAACGGCGTCTACGATACCGGCGACCTGGCCTACCGGGACGCGGACGGCTACTTCTTCATCGCCGGCCGCAGCGACGACTGCTTCAAGACCCGCGGGCTCTTCCTCGTGCCCACCGAAGTGGAGAACGCGCTCCAGCGCCATCCGGCCGTGGCCGAGGCCGTGGTGGTGCCGGAGCCGGATCCCGAGATCGGCAACCGTGTCCTCGGCGTGGTGGTGCCGGCGGAGGGGCAGGGGGCGTCGGCGGAGTTGGCGGAGACCCTGCGACAGAGCCTCAGGGACGAGTTGGCCCACTACAAGGTGCCGTATCGCATCGCGTTCGCCGAGGCGATTCCCAAGAGTCCGGTGGGCAAGATCCTGCGCAACGAGGTGGCGGCGCGAAGCCGGCGCTGAGCCTCGGCGACGCCCGACTCCCTTCGGTTCATGCCCCAGGGTATCCATGCGAGACTCCAGCGGGCCGGGGGCTCTTTCGCCTACCGCAACTTCACGTACTTCTACGTGGCGGTGGTCAGCGCCTCCATGGGCAACCAGATCCAGCGGATCGTGGACCTGTGGCTGGTCTACGAGCTGACCGATTCGCCCGCCTTCCTGGGCCTCACCGGTCTGGCCCGCGGCATTCCCATCGTGGTCTTCTCGCTGGGCGGCGGCATCATCGCCGACCGCATCGACCGCAAGAAATTCATCATGGCGATGCAGCTCGCCAGCGCCGCGGCCAACCTGCTGCTGGCGGCCTTGATCGCCGCGGACGCGGTTCGTTTGTGGCACATCCTGCTCATTTCGATGGTGAGCTCCGCCTTCGTGGCCATCAGCGCGCCCGCGCGCACCGCCATGACGCCCAACATGGTGCCCAGGAGGCTGCTGCTCAACGCCTTCGCGTTCACCTCCACCGCATGGAAGCTGGCGCAACTCGTGGGTCCGGCGGTAGCCGGCCTGATGATCGGTTTCGCGGGCACGAGCGCAACCTACGGCTTGAACGGCTGCGTCTATCTCGTGAGCGCGCTGGTGCTGGTGTTCGTCAACTATCGGGCCACGTATGCGGGCGACGCTCAGTCGGCGTGGAGGAGCCTTGTGGAGGCCCTGTCGTTCGTCCGCGCGGAGTCGATCATCGCCGTTCTGGTGGCCATGGACGTGGTGGCGGTGTACTTCGGCAGCTTCCGCGTGCTTCTGCCCATCATCGCGGCGAGCTTCGGCATGGGGGCGGCGGGTTTCGGGCTCTTCTCGTCCGCGCCGGCGGTGGGTGCGCTGCTGGGTGCCGCGGCCATGATCGGCGTGGGCGATATCCGCTACAAGGGGCTGGTGGTGGTGGGCGGCATTCTGGCCTACGCGGTATGTCTGGCCGGCCTCGCGCTCTCTCCCTGGTTCTGGGCGTCGTTCGCGATGGTGGCCTTCCTCGGCTTCTTCGACGCCATGCAGGCCATCCCGCGGAACACCGTGATCCAGGCGGTGACGCCGGACGCGCTGCGCGGCCGGGTGTCGAGCTTCACCCGGATGTTGAGCGTGGGCATGCCCGGACTCGGCGAGGCCCAGACCGGGCTGGTAGCGTCCTTCCTGGGGTCGGCGGTCACGCTGCTGCTCGGCGCGGTCGTGTGCGCGGGCGCTACGGTTGGCATGCTCGCGTGGCGGCGCGACCTCCGGAGAGCGGACCTGTAGCCATCCACTCGCCCTCCGGTGCGTGCCGGGTAACCCGGTCTCCGGGTTGCGTATCGACGACGGCATGAGGTCGACGAATCGGCTTGACTCCGCGGGCCGCGATAAAATAGACAACACATTTACCGGTGACCCCCAAGGGAGGTGATAAAGTGGCAGGACTGTCTCACAGCGTGATTCACGAAGCGGCCGGCGAGTTGTTGGCCGAGTTGGCCAACGAAACCGGGCGGCCGGTGTCCTGGGCGGTGCTCAACCCGCATCGAGAGCTGGTGCATTACACGCGCATGGACGGCGCGCCCTACCGCTCCAGTGTCCTCTCCCACAACAAGGGATACTCGGCCCTGTGGTTCGGCCGGGACTCGGTGGAGATCGAGAAGATGGTTGGGAACCGCGGCATCGCCGCCTACGGCGACGCCAACCTGACATCCATCGGCGGCGGGGTGCTCGTCAAGGACGGGGAGGGCGCGGTGGCCGGCGCCGTGGGCGTGAGCGGGCGCACCATGGAGGAGGACATCGAGGTGGCCGTGCGGCTGATCGACAAGTTGAAGGCGAAGGCGGGCCTCTGAATGGGTCCAGAGGAGGAATTTCCGATGAAGATTCTGCGTTCGACGCTGATGGGACTCGTCGCGCTGTCGCTGGTGGCGGGTGCCGCCTGGGCCGCGGACGAGCCATTCTACAAAGGCAAGACGATCCGGATCGTCGTGGGCTACAGTCCCGGCGGCGGCTTCGACACGTTCTCCCGCCTGGTGGGCCGCTACCTGAGCGCCCACATCCCCGGCAATCCGTCAATCATCGTGATGAACATGCCGGGTGCAGGGAGCAAAGCCGCGGCCAACCGCATCTACGCCATGCAACCGGGCGACGGCCGTACGATCGTTGCATTCAACGCGGGCTCGCTTGTGGATGCGGTGGTGGGCGACTCGTCCATCAAGTTCGACCCGCGGAAGTACATCTGGATCACGGATCCGGCCATCGGAAGCCTGCCGGAGGTTCTCTGGGTCCGTAGCGACCTTCCCGTCAAGACGTTCGACGATTTCAGGAACTCCAAGAAGATCCTGCACGCCGGATCCACCGGTTTGGGGTCGGCCTCCACCGCGGCTACCCTCTTCCTGCGCTACCTGGGTTATCCCATCAAGGCGGTCATGGGCTATCGCGGTACGTCCAACGTCATGGCCGCCCTGGAACGCAAGGAACTGGACGCGCGGGTCATGTCCCAGCAGACCATGCAGGGCAACTACCGGCGCTACGTGAAGGCCGGGCTCGTGCGCCCGATCCTCTCCATGGGGGAGGAGCCGCGGCTCAAGCCGATCCAGGGCATCGCCACGCTCAAGGATCTCAATCTCAATGCCGAGCAGCAACGCATCGCGGACTTCCTGGTGGGGACGTGGAAGCTGCTGCGGTTGTTCGCCGTGCCTCCGGGCACGCCCCCGGACCGCGTGGCGATCCTGCGCAAGGGCTTCATGGATACCCTGAGCAGTCCGGAGCTCCTGAAGCAGGCCGAGCGGCAGAACCTGGTCATCTCGCCCGCCGCTCCGGAGGACATCGAGAAGACCGTCGCCGGCCTCTACGGCGCGCCGAAGGAGCTTCTCGACAAGTACAAGGAGATCGTGTCCGGGAAGTAGCGCGTCGCCGGAGTGGGTGAAGGGTCCGAAGAGGGATCCAGGAGGGCGGACTCCCGCGTCAACGCACCAGACCGCGCTCCATGATGTAGCGGGCGGTGGCGCGGAGGCTGTCGGCTGCCGGAGTGAACTCCATGTCCAGGAGTTCCCGCGCGCGGGTATTGTCAAGTTCCTGGCGTCGTCCCAGCAGGGGGACGATGGAACGGATGGTGCGGTCGAAGAGGCCGGTCAAACGGATCAGGAAGTCCGGTGCCGTCCTGGCAGGGATTCGCCGGCCGGGGTATTCCTCCCTCAGGACTCCCGTCATCTCCGTGAGCCACATGAATTCGTCGGCTCCGATGATGCGCTTGCCAGCGGCACCGGCCGCGGTGACGGCGCGGACGTGCATGTGCGCCACGTCCTCGACATCCACCACGGGAAGGCCGACTCTCGGCAGCATTGGATCCCGGCCCCGGAGCAGCCGCTCCACCACCTTTAGCGAGGTGCCGTAGTGGTCGTCGAGGGGGCGGCCGAGCACGAGGCATGGATTGATGGTGGTCAGCTCCATGTCCGGCGCCTCGTCGGCGACGAAGTCCCAAGCCGCGCGTTCGGCCAGCGTCTTGGATTTCGTGTAGGGCGTGATGCCCGGCCAGGCGGGGTCGCTCCAGTCCGACTCGTCGAACCGTTGTTTGCCGGGGACGGGCTTCCGGTTCGTCACGGCCGCGGACGAGGATGTCAGCACCACGCGGCGAATGCCCGCGGCGCAGGCGGCCCGGAGCGCCCGCAGAGTGCCGTCGACGGCGGGCCGGATGAGTTCGTTCTCGTCCCGCGGCTGCCCCATGGGCAGCGGCGACGCCGTGTGCATCAATACGTCCACGCCGGACATGGCGTCGAGCCAGCCGCCGTCCTGGTTGAGGTCCAGGTTGACAAAGCGCAGGCGCCGGTCGAGGCCGGCCGCCGACGTGAGACGCGGCCGCACCGCGTCGCGCACCTCGTCCCGGCGCGATTCCGACCGCAGCGAGCCCACCACCCGGTAGCCCGCGTTCAGCAGCTCAAGAACGACGTGCTTGGCGATGAAGCCGCTGGCGCCGGTGACCAGTGCGGTCTTGGGCGCTTCGGAGGGGGAGCGGAGGCCAGACGACATCCCGCCGGCCTCCGCCGAGACTGTGGAGGTCATCGCCGACCCTTACCCGGCTCCTCGGGTCCCCGTCATTGCCGGCGCGCGCCGAACGCTCCCAACGCCGTTGGGTGGGTGAACACGCCGCCGACCTCTTCATGGGTGGGGCCGTAGAAGCGCCCCGCGATGTGGGCGGTCGCCGTGCGGTTCGTGAATGCCCCGTTGCTGACCGGGACGTCTGAAAACTCTGCTCCGGGTCGGGCCTCGCCGCTTTCCACGATCGTGATGTTGGAGAAGGAGACATCGACGGTCGTCGTGGCGAACTCGAAGCCGATGGTTGCGTCACCTTGGAGCGCGTGGAGTGCGCCGGTCCCTCGTGTGTGGCCCAACATGATCCCTTCCCACGTAGCGTCCCCTTGGAGGGGCGCGGCGTCGTCCGGCGTCCTTTGACCGAAAGAGAGACTGTAGGCCGCCAACACGTTCACGTTGTCGGGCTTCACGCCGCGCGCGATGCTGGTCTCGAAGGCGCTGTAGTCCAGCCATGCACCGTAGTGGGAAGTCGTCCATTCGACTCCCTGACGGGTCGTCGTGACGCTGTATTCGGCCAGGTCGATGCCATTGTGCTGGCGAATGTCGGATCGCTCGACATCAGGGTTGGCCGTCACCGCGACGAGTCCTTCGAGCGTATCGGCGAACTCGAACAAGGGCATGCTGTCTCGCGTGCACGTGTTGGTCTCGGTGATGCACTCGTACTGCGTCAGCGAAGGGGTCCCCTCAATGGACAACACATCGCTCACCATCACGGTATCGGACTTGGCGAGCACCTCCGCGATTCCTCCGACCACGTCCACGTGTCCAAGGCCTTCCAGCACCCGCTTCTTGTCCGATTCCGAACAGGCGGCCGTCAGCAATACCACCAGCGCAAGCGCCAAACGCCACATGGAAACCTCCTTTGCCGGATGGAACGTTGAGACACTTCCGTCGTCATTCCTGCTTCTTCGTCGCGTCATGTCTGGTACAGGCTGTCGATGAACCCGCTGTCGTCGATCCTGCGCAGGTGGTGGTAGTCCCACAGCGACGTGGGCTCGACCTGCGCCGCCGCCGGGTCCTTGCGCTTGGCCAGCTCATACACGTTGCCCACGGCCTGGAACGAGGCGTAGGGCTTCGGGCTCAGGATCTTCGAGATGCTCTCCCACAGGCGTGTGGCGGCCTCCAGGTCCAGGTCGCCGTCGGTCTTGTACCTGTCCAGGATGATCCGGATGGACTCCTGCCGGTGCGTCTTGAAGTAGGCGATGCCCTGGCATGCGCCCTTGAGGAAGCGTTCGACGATGTCCGGATGGCTGTCCACGAACTTCCGCCCGCTGGACATGGTGGTGAACCACACCATGGGCAGGGGGTCCACGTCGATGACCTTCAACCCGGCGCGTTGGGCGAAAAGGTCCGCGGGCGGGTTCACCAGCGCCGCGTCGGCGTCGCCGTCGCGAACCATTTCCCAGGTGGCGGCGCCGCGGATCCTTTCAAGGGTCACGTCGCCGCGGTCCTGGTCGAGTCCGTGCTGCTTGAGGAACAGCCACGTGTTGAGGCCGGGGTGGTTGCCGCGGATGGCCACGACCTTCTCCTTGAGGTCCGGCACGCCGTCAATGCCGGAGTCCGCCCGCACCACCAGCCGGTGGTCCAGCCAGCTCACGGTCTGCCCCAGGTAAAGCCATTGGTCGCCGCGCGTGCGCGCGCCGTAGGTGGAGACGTGGTTGCCGCCGACGAACTCGACGCTGCCGTCCGCCACGAACTTGTGGGCGTCCTCGGAGCTGATGTAGGTGTCGTACTCCACGTCGAGACCGTGTTCCTCCCATGCGCCCGACTGCGCCGCCACGTGGAGGAACGCCAGGTGACTCGAGGACCGGTAGGGGAAATGAATCTTGTCCATGATGTGGATCTCCCTTGAAGTCATTGCTTGTCGCCGCCGTGCCGGATGGGCGGAGCCGCGATGACTTCCTACCATATACACCAGCCGCGATTTCCCCGCGAACCGGCGGCAACTACGGCGGACCGAGACTGTCGCTAGTGTCCTGTCTCACAGATAGCGTTATGAAGATGCGAGGGCATTTTTGTCGTCGGCAAGGCGCGATGACGAG